>NZ_JBSGIV010000071.1:0-31097 GCF_053605225.1 Micromonospora sp. NPDC003944 | reverse complement strand
CGACGCCCGGATCCTCTCCGTCGCGCTCAACCTCGCCGCCGAGGGGCGGGAGGTGACGCTGGTCAGCAAGGACATGCCGCTGCGGGTCACGCCTGGGCCGGAGGCTCCAGCCGCAACGTCACCCCGATCCGATTCCACACGTTGATTGTGGCAATCGCCACGACGAGGTCGGCCAGTTCCTTCTCCGACCAGACCTTCGCGGCGTCATCCCACACCTCGTCCGGCACCCCGTGCTCACCGAGCCGGGTGACCGCGTCGGTGAGGGCCAGCGCGGCCCGCTCCCGCTCGTCGAAGAAGGGTGCCTCCCGCCAGGTGGCGACAGCGAACAGCCGCCGGCTCGACTCGCCGGCGGCGAGCGCGTCCCGGCTGTGCATGTCCACGCAGTACGCGCACCCGTTGATCATCGACGCCCGCAGCTTCACCAGCTCCAGGACGCTGTGGTCGACGTTCGCCTGGACGTACTTCTCCAACCCCATGACGGCCTTGTACGCCTGCGGCGCGACCTCGGTCGGGTTCATCCGTTGCACGACTACCTCCTGATCGGTTCGACACCGACACGACGGTTCAGCCTGGGTGGGTCGTGACAACCGGGGCTGTGACCTCGCTCATGTCGTCGCGGCGGTCGGGGAGGGGTGGCGAGCGATCGACGACCGACGACCGACGTTCGCGTTCGCGTCACCCGGGCCGCCGCTCACCGTCACCTGCGCCCGATAGACCCACGGGGTCAACCCATGATCGGGAGGAAGCATGACCGAGCTTGATCGACGTACCCTGCTGCGGACCGGCCTGGTGGTCGGTGCCGGAGCCGCCAGCGGCGCCCTGGTGGGCGGAGCCGGCGCGAACGCCGCCCCGGCCTGGCGCCCGGCGGAGCGCCCGGTGCTCACCCACGGCGTGCAGAGCGGCGACGTGACCGCGGACTCGGCGCTGGTCTGGACGCGGGCCGACCGACCGGGCCGGATGCTCGTCGAGGTGAGCCGCCGGCCGGACTTCCGGGGGGCGCGCAAGCTGCGCGGCCCGGTGCTCACCCCTAACGGCGACTTCACCGGGAAGGTCCGGCTGCGGGGCCTGCCGGACGCCGAACGGCTGCACTACCGGGTGCGGGTGGAGGGCCTGGATCGGCACGGGGTGGTCAGCGAGCCGCTGACCGGGACACTGTCCACCGCGCCGGGGCGGCACCGGCGACGCGACGTGACGTTCGTCTGGACCGGCGACATCGTCGGGCAGGGTTGGGGCATCGACCCGAACTTCGGCGGCATGTCGATCTTCCGGGCGATGCGGCAGGCCCGGCCGGACTTCTTCCTGTGCAGCGGCGACACGGTGTACGCCGACGGCCCGCTTGTCGAGACGGTGACGCTGCCCGACGGGCGGGTCTGGCGCAATCTCGTCACCCCGGAGAAGAGCAAGGTCGCCGAGACGCTCGCCGAGTACCGCGGGCAGTTCGCGTACAACCTGCTCGACGAGCACCTGCGGGAGTTCGCCGCAGCGGTGCCCCAGATCAACCAGTGGGACGACCACGAGGTCCTGAACAACTGGTACCCGGGTGAGATCCTGGACGACCCGCGCTACACCGAGCGGCGGGTAGACGTGCTCGCCGCCCGGGCCCGCCAGGCGTTCAACGAGTGGCTGCCGGTGCCCGTCGACGGGCCGATGTACCGGCGGCTGTCGTACGGGCCGTCGCTCGACGTGTTCGTGCTCGACATGCGGACCCACAAGGACCCGAACGACGGCAACACGTACGCCGACCCGAAGCGTGGTCTGCTCGGCAAGCAGCAGCGGGAATGGCTGATCCGGGAGCTGAAGCGCTCCACGGCGACCTGGAAGGTGATCGCCAACGACCTGCCGATCGGGGTGGTGGTGCCGGACGGGCCGGGTGCGCAGGAGGGTGTCGCGCAGGGCGACCCGGGTGCGCCGGCGGGCCGGGAGTTGGAGTTCGCCGAGGTGCTGCGGGCCACCCACCGGGCCGGAGTGACAGGCATGGTCTTCCTGACCGCCGACGTGCACTACTCCGCCGCGCACCACTACGACCCGTCCCGCGCGGCGGTCGGCGACTTCACCCCGTTCTGGGAGTTCGTCTCCGGCCCGGCGCACGCCGGCGCGTTCGGCCCGAACGCGCTGGACGGCACGTTCGGCCCACGGGCGGCCTTCGTGCACGCGCCGCCGGTGGCCAACACGGGCCCGGCCGGGGGCTTCCAGCACTTCGGCGAGGTCACCATCGACGGCGAGTCCGAGGCCCTGACGGTCCACCTGCGCGACCGCGACGGCGCCTCCCTCTGGAACACCACCCTCCCCGCCCCGTAACCCCCCACCCCCGGTCGATCATGGAGTTGTTGCCACGACACGCCGTCGAGCCCGGCAACAACTCCATGATCAACGGGGGGCGGGCCGGGGGTGCGCCGTTGGTCCGGGTAGGCCGAACAGCTCCCCGTTGCCGACCGTCAGGTCGACGCCGCGGACTGCCTGGACCTTCCGACGCTCGTGGTGACCCATCTCGTGCGGCTGCGATGCGTGCCGCCCACCCGTCCGCCTCGATCGCGTGATCGCTCGTGATCCGCAGGCTAGGAGTGAGGGGGACCGGTGGGAAACGGATTCGGATCGAGCCGAATGCTCAGGCCGAGACGCTCGCCGGCTCGTCACCGACGAGCTGCACCAGTGCCAGACCTGCCGGTTCCAGGCCGTACAACACCCGTCGGCCCACCCGGCGACGGTGCACCACGCCCGCGGCCAGCAGCGCGGAGAGCTGCTCCGACACGGTGCTCGGGGCGAGCCCCAACGTGGCCGCGAGGCCGGCGGTGCTGGCTGGCCTCGCCAGCGCCCGCAGCACCTGGGCACGACCTCGACCGACAAGCACCGCCAGCCGATCCGTGGCCGGTGTCGTCCGGGCCGACGAGGCCGGCCCACCCTCGGCGAGCACTACCGCCCCGCGCGCCTGGTAGGAGACGGCGATGATCTCCGGATGGTCGGTGGCACAGACGAGTGCCCCCTCCGAGAAGATCAGGGGAAGCAGCAACAGGCGCTGGTTCACCGCCGTGAACTGCTGCTCCGACGGCTTCACAAGCGTCAGCACCGGCTTGTTCCAGCGCACCCGTTCGTGCAGGTCGGCAAGCAGCGCGTCCGGGCCGTACGCGGCGAGCGCCCGGGCCCGGTGCAGCACCTCCTCGTCCAGCGCCGCCTGCATCGCCGGCCACCACGGCGCGATAGCCGCGTCCCAGTACGCCTCGATGCCGTCGGCGAGCCGGTCCAGGGCGGCCCGTCGGTCCGTGACGAACGGGCGGAGCCACCCCGGCAGGTCGTCCGGGTGGTAGTAGTGGGGGATCTGCTCGGCGATCACCTCGGCCGGCGTCGCGCGCAGCTCGGCGAGTTGCTCGGCCAGGGTCGGCGCTGCCGACGTGGGGATCGGGCTGAGGAAGTCCGGTGCGGGTAGGCCGACGGTCAGCAGCCGGGCCGGCGCGGTCGCCGGCACGCCGTCGATCACCCGCCGTGCGTGCCGCGCCCAGGCGGTGTACGGCCAGGGCGCCTCCACCGGATGGCGGTGCAGCAGTAACAGACTGGTCAGCACCTCCCAGAGCGGGCTGGTGGCGATCCTGGTGCGGGACAGCGTCGGCTCGTCCAACTCGATCCGGATCACCCGGTCAGCCTAGGTTGCCGGCGCGCGCGTTTACTCGGCGGCGGGGCGGTGGGCGGGTCGAGTATCGTTGAGCACCGTAAGGCGATGACCCGGCCATCACCGGTGAGCCTCCGGAAGAACAGCCGGGCAACCGGCCCAGTAGAACCGGACGGGTGCGGCCCGTCACAGCCGGCAAATGAGCGGGCGGTCGATCCTGACCGCCAAGCGGGGTGGTACCGCGGGCCCACCCGGGAGCGCCGATCGAGGCGTACCCGGACGGTTCGTCCTCGCAGACCCACGTTGAGTGAGCTGCGAGGAGAGCGACCCCCGATGGCCTATCCGTTGCACGACCCGACCGCAGCCGGTGTGCCGGCGAGCCCGGACCTGCCCACGGTCGAGCGCCGGGTGCTGGAGCACTGGACGGCCGACAAGACCTTCGAGGCCAGCATCGAGGCGAGGCCGACCTCCGGTCGGCAGCCGGACACGACGGGCTCTGCCGATGATGGCGCCGCAGGCGACGCCGGTAACGAGTACGTCTTCTACGACGGCCCACCGTTCGCCAACGGCCTGCCGCACTACGGCCACCTCTTCACCGGCTACGTCAAGGACGTGGTGCCGCGCTACCAGACCATGCGCGGCCGGCACGTCGAGCGGCGCTTCGGCTGGGACTGCCACGGCCTGCCCGCCGAGGTGGTGGCCGAGAAGCAGCTCGGCATCACCAGCAAGGCGGAGATCATCGACCTGGGCGTGGCCCGGTTCAACGAGGCCTGCCGTACCTCGGTGCTGGAGTTCACCCAGGACTGGGAGCGGTACATCAACCGGCAGGCCCGCTGGGTCGACTTCACCAACGACTACAAGACCCTCGACCTGGACTACATGGAAAGCGTCATGTGGGCCTTCAAGACCCTGCACGACAAGGGTCTGATCTACGAGGGCTTCCGGGTGCTGGCGTACTGCTGGCGGTGCGAGACGCCGCTGTCGAACACCGAGACCCGGATGGACGACGTCTACCGGGACCGGCACGACCCCACCCTGTCGGTCTGGTTCGAGCTGACCGCCGACGAGTCCGCACCGGAACTGGTGCGCGGGCCGGTCAAGCTGGGCGTCTGGACCACCACGCCGTGGACCCTGCCGTCGAACCTGGCGCTCGCCGTCGGGCCCGACATCGAGTACGCCGTGCTGGAGCACCGGGGTTCCCCCGACAGCGAGCGCAGTGGCGAGCGCTTCGTGGTCGGCGCGGCGCGGCTGGCCGCGTACGCCAAGGAGCTGGAGGGCTACGAGCAGGTCGGGACGGTGTACGGCCGGGACCTGGTCGGACGCCGCTACACGCCGCTGTTCGACTTCCTCGTCGAGCAGGCCGGGGAGAACGCCTACCAGGTGCTCGGCGCGGAGTTCGTCACCACCGAGGACGGCACCGGGATCGTCCACCTCGCCCCGGCGTTCGGTGAGGACGACCAGAACGTCTGCAACGCCGCCGGCATCCCCACCATCGTCACCGTGGACGACCACACCCGGTTCACCGCGCTGGTCCCGCCGTACCAGGGTGAGCAGGTCTTCGACGTCAACAAGCCGGTGATCCGGGAGCTGAAGGAACGGGGGGTGGTGCTCAAGCAGGACACCTACACCCACTCGTACCCGCACTGCTGGCGCTGCGACACCCCGCTCGTCTACAAGGCGGTGTCGTCGTGGTTCGTGGCGGTGACCCAGTTCCGAGACCGGATGGTCGAGCTGAACCAGGAGATCAACTGGACGCCCGGTCACATCAAGGACGGCTCGTTCGGCAAGTGGCTGGCAAACGCCAGGGACTGGTCGATCAGCCGGAACAGGTTCTGGGGCTCGCCGATCCCGGCGTGGAAGTCCGACGACCCGAACTACCCGCGCCTGGACGTCTACGGCTCGCTCGCGGACATCGAGCGCGACTTCGGCGTACGCCTGACCGACCTGCACCGGCCGGCGGTGGACGACCTGGTCCGCCCCAACCCGGACGACCCGACCGGTCAGTCGATGATGCGTCGGGTGCCGGAGGTGCTGGACTGCTGGTTCGAGTCCGGGTCGATGCCGTTCGCCCAGGTGCACTACCCGTTCGAGAACGCGGACTGGTTCGAGCACCACTACCCGGGTGACTTCATCGTCGAGTACATCGGGCAGACCCGTGGCTGGTTCTACACGATGCACGTGCTGGCCACCGCCCTGTTCGACCGGCCGGCGTTCCGCAACTGCCTGAGCCACGGCATCCTGCTCGGCTCGGACGGACGCAAGATGTCCAAGAGCCTGCGCAACTACCCGGACGTCTACCACGTCTTCGACTCGTACGGCTCGGACGCGATGCGCTGGATGCTGATGTCCTCGCCGGTGCTGCGTGGTGGGGACATGGCGGTCACCGAGACGTTGATCCGGGACTCCGTCCGGCAGGTGCTGCTGCCGCTGTGGAACGTGTGGTACTTCTTCACGCTCTACGCCAACGCGGACGGCTACACCGCGAAGCGTCGGACGGACTCGACGCACCTGCTCGACAGGTACGTCCTGGCGAAGACGAACGAGCTGGTGTCGACGGTCGGCGCGCAGATGGACGCGTACGACATCTCCGGTGCCTGCGCCACCGTCCGGTCCTACCTGGACGCGTTGACCAACTGGTACGTCCGCCGGTCCCGGGACCGGTTCTGGTCCGGTGACGCCGACGCCTTCGACACCCTGTCGACGGTGCTGGAGACGCTCTGCCGGGTGGTGGCACCGCTCGCGCCGCTGACCGCCGAGGAGATCTGGCGCGGCCTGACCGGCGAGCGTTCGGTGCACCTGACCGACTGGCCCTCGGCGGAGGAGTTCCCCGCCGACCACGACCTCGTGGCAGCGATGGACAACGTCCGGGCGGTCGCCTCGGCGGCGCTGTCGTTGCGCAAGGCCAAGGGGCTGCGGGTCCGGCTGCCGCTGTCCACGCTGACCGTGGCCTCGCCGGCGGCGGAGCAGCTGCGACCGTTCGCCGACCTGGTCGCCGACGAGGTCAACGTGAAGACCGTGGAGTTCAGTGCGGAGCTGTCCGCGTACTGCGAGCAGGTGTTGACGGTGGTGCCGCGGGTGCTCGGCCCGCGGGTCGGCAAGCAGGTGCAGCAGGTGATCAAGGCGGTCAAGGCGGGCGACTGGGAGCTTGTCGACGGCGCCCCGGTGGCCGCCGGCGTCACCCTGGCCGAGGGCGAGTACGAGTTGCGCCTGATCGCCGCCGACGCCGAGCACTCGGCGCCGCTGCCCGGCGGCGAGGGTGTGGTGGTGCTGGACACCGACGTCACCCCCGAGTTGGCCGCCGAGGGGCTGGCCCGGGACGTGGTGCGGGTGGTCCAGCAGGCCCGTCGGGATGCCGACCTGGACGTCTCGGACCGGATCGTGGTGTCGGTGTCCGCGTCCGACGAGGTGCGCGCGGCGGTGGCCGCGTACGTCGACTTCGTCGCCGCGGAGGTGCTTGCCGACTCGGTCGACTTCGTCGAGGGTCCGGACGGCTCGGACGGCCCGGCTGGCTTCGCCGGCGAGGTCGGCGACGGTGAGCGGGTAACGGTGGTCGTCCGCCGGGTATAACGGACCATCGCCAGGGTGCGGGCGCCTCACCACCTCCGTCTGGGAGGTGTGGAGGCGTCCGCTACCGTGACACCGCCTGTTCGCACCTCATCTGCCGGAGGACCAGTGCCCCTGCTCTACACCATCGGCAAGCTCACCGTGGCGCCCTCGCTGCGGTTGGCGTTCCGCCCGACCGTGGAGGGGCTGGAACACGTGCCGGAGACCGGTGGCGCCGTCTTCGCCGGCAACCACCTCTCGGTGGCCGACGAGCTGTTCCTCGGTACGGTCGTGCCCCGGCACCTGGCGTTCTGGGCCAAGTCCGAGTACTTCAAGGGCACCGGCGTGAAGGGTGCGATCTCCAAGTTCGTCCTCACCGGCCTGGGCGCGATTCCGGTCGAGCGGGCCGGCGGGCGGGCGGCGCTGTCCGCGTTCGACGCGGCGATCCCGGCGCTCAAGGGCGGTGACCTCGTGGTGGTCTACCCGGAGGGCACCCGCTCGCCGGACGGCAAGCTCTACCGGGGGCGGACCGGCGCGGCGCGGCTGGCGATCTCGGCCGGTGTGCCGATCATTCCGGTCGGCATGATCGGCACGGACAAGGCGCAGCCGATCGGTGCCCGGGTGCCCCGGCCGGGCACTGCCAAGATCACCGTCAAGTTCGGCAAGCCGTTGGACTTCACCGGTCGTCCGGACGACCGCACCTCACTGCGGCAGATGACCGACGAGTTGATGAGTGAGATCCAGAAGCTCACCGGCCAGGAGTACGTCCCCCGCTACGCGCCGCCGCGCGCCCACCCGGACCCGACCCGCGACGCCTGACCCCAGCCCTGCCCCTGCCCCTGCCCCTGCCCCTGCCCCTAGCCCGACGGTGATCAAGAGGTTTGCGTCATCGGCGAGGCTGATCCTGACCGAAACCTCTTGATCAACTCGGGGGTCAGGGTTCAGCCCCGCTCGGGCTGGACGATCTGGGCGCGCAGCGTGGCCAGCAGGTCGGCGCTGTCGGCGACGGAGAGCCGGGTGAACACACCGGTAGCGATACTGCCGTGGTCGACCGACGTGCAGACCACCACGTCACTGCCGTCGGCGCTGCCCACCGCGCACCGTTCGTGCCTGCCCCGTACGCCGGTGTCCACGCTCTGAGGGGTGCTCAGCGCGTACCTGTCGGTGAGCCGGCTGATCTCGGCTTCCGCGTCCGACTCCGGACTGACTCGGAAGCCGGTGCCGCCGAAGACCGTCACCCGCTTGCCGCTCGTCGTCGAGTAGACGCCGGCGAACGTGTCCTCGGCCAACCAGTGCTCCTTGCGGACCTCACCCTCCAACTTCCGGGCGGCCTCCGTGCTGCGGTTGTCCTGCCGCAGGCTGAGGTCGTCCACCTGGACGGGCAGTGCCGCGCGCGCCGGGTACTGCGCCGAGATCGGGAACCCGTAGTAGGCGGGGCAGCCACAGCAGCAGGCGAGGGTGAGCAGCAGCAGCCACGGCCAGCGGCGTCGTCGGCGGACCGGGACCGGCACGTACCCCTTGGGGGCTTGCCAGTCGGGCGGCGGCGCCGGCGGTGGCGCTGAGCGCTTGCTCCGACGCTGCTTCGGCACCGTGACCGGCGCGGGCGGTGCCATCGGTCGGCTCGGCGGCGCTGGTGCCATCGGTCGGGTCGGCGGGTTCGCCCGGGCGGCCTGCGCGGGCGCAGCCGGCGGCGGCGCCGGGTGCCCGGCCGGGGGAGCGGGCGGCCCGGACCACTGCCGGGTGTCCGGCGGCGTCGGGTACGGCATCGTGGGCGGCAGCGGGGGCAGTTCGGCGGAGGGCAGGTCCCAACCGCCGGTGTCCACGCCGGCCCACGGGTCGACAGGCGTCTGGTGCTCCGGCGGCCCGAAGGGGACCGGCGGGGCGGGGGTCGGTTCGGCCGACTCACCCCAGGCGGACCGGCGTGGCAAGGGCGGCGGCACCGGGGCCGAACCGCTCCACCGGGGTGCCGGGACCTCCGCGGTGGCAGCCGGCTCTGGTGGGTCCGGGACCTCCGCGCTGGCGGCCGGCTCCGGCTGGTCGGGGGCGTCCGGCTGGTCCGGGGGTACGGGTGGGGAGGTCGGCTCGTCGGCGACCACCGGGTCACGCTCCGGCTCGGCGCCCGGGGTGCTCCCGTCGGCCGGCCGTGCTCCCGGCTGGGGCTCCGGCATCGCGGCAATCTCCTCTCGCGCCGAACCGAGGTTAGTACCGTGCCGCCACCACCGCCGATCGGGCGTGCGCGCGATCGGCGTCAGGCGAACGCGTACCCTTGGGCATCATGAGTGCCCCGTCCACGACGCCGCGCGCCGCCGCGACCAACTCCGTGTGGTCTCAGCTCGAGCCGCTGCTGCCCCAGGTCTCCAAGCCCATCCAGTACGTCGGGGGCGAGCTGGGCGCGGTAACCAAGGACTGGGATGCGGCGACCGTGCGCTGGGCGCTGATGTATCCCGACGCGTACGAGGTGGGCCTGCCCAACCAGGGTGTGCAGATCCTCTACGAGGTGCTCAACGAGCTGCCCGACACCCTCGCCGAGCGGACGTACGCGGTCTGGCCGGACCTGGAGACGCTGATGCGCACGCACGGCGTGCCGCAGTTCACCGTCGACGCGCACCGGGCGGTGCGCGGGTTCGACGTGTTCGGCATCTCCTTCTCCACCGAGCTGGGTTACACGAACATGCTCACCGCGATCGACCTGGCCGGCATCCCGATGCTGGCCGCCGACCGCACCGACGCCGACCCGGTGATCGTGGCCGGCGGGCACGCCGCGTTCAACCCGGAGCCGATCGCCGACTTCATCGACGCCGCGGTGCTCGGCGACGGCGAGGAGGCGGTTCTGGAGATCACCGCGATCGTCCGGGAGTGGAAGGCCGAGGGCTCACCGGGCGGCCGCGACGAGCTGCTGCTGCGGCTGGCCCGCACCGAGAGCGTCTACGTGCCGCGCTTCTACGACGTCGACTACCTGCCGGACGGCCGGATCCAGCGGGTCGTGCCGAACCGTGCCGACGTGCCGTTCCGCGTGCACAAGCGCACGACGATGGACCTGGACGCCTGGCCGTACCCGAAGAAGCCCCTCGTTCCGCTGGCCGAGACGGTGCACGAGCGGTACGCGGTGGAGATCTTCCGGGGCTGCACCCGGGGTTGCCGGTTCTGCCAGGCTGGCATGATCACCCGGCCGGTGCGGGAGCGGTCGATCACCACGGTCGGGCAGATGGTCCGTGAGGGCCTGGAGTTCTCCGGCTTCTCCGAGGTCGGCCTGCTGTCGCTCTCCTCGGCGGACCACTCCGAGATCGGCGACATGTGCTCGGGCCTCGCCCAGCAGTACGAGGGCACCAACGTCTCGCTGTCGCTGCCGTCGACCCGGGTGGACGCCTTCAACATCGACCTCGCGCAGGAGCTGTCCAAGAACGGGCGGCGCACCGGCCTGACCTTCGCCCCGGAGGGCGGGTCGGAGCGGATCCGCAAGGTCATCAACAAGATGGTGTCGAAGGAAGACCTGATCCGTACGGTCGTCACCGCGTACACCAACGGCTGGCGGCAGGTGAAGCTCTACTTCATGTGCGGCCTGCCCACCGAGACCGACGAGGACGTCCTCGAGATCGCCGAGATGGCCCACGAGGTGATCCGGGCCGGCCGGGCGGCGACCGGCTCCAAGGACATCCGCTGCACGGTCTCCATCGGCGGGTTCGTGCCGAAGCCGCACACCCCGTTCCAGTGGGCCGCGATGGACCGTCCGGAGGTCATCGACCACCGGCTCAAGATCCTCAAGCAGGCCATCAACGCGGACCGCTCGCTGGGTCGGGCGATCGGCTACCGCTACCACGACGGTGAGCCGTCGCTCATCGAAGGGCTGCTCTCCAGGGGTGACCGCCGGGTCGGCTCGGTGATCCGCAAGGTCTGGGAGAACGGCGGCCGGTTCGACGGGTGGAGCGAGCACTTCTCGTACCAGCGCTGGGTGGACGCGGCGGCCGAGACGCTGCCCGCGTTCGGGGTGGACCTCGACTGGTTCACCACCCGTCAGCGCGACGAGCTGGAGGTCCTGCCCTGGGACCACCTCGACTCGGGCCTGGACAAGGACTGGCTCTGGCAGGACTGGCAGGACTCGGTCAGCGAGTTCGAGCAGGACGACTGCCGGTGGACGCCCTGCTTCGACTGCGGCGTCTGCCCATCGATGGACACCGAGATCCAGATCGGCCCGACCGGCAAGAAGCTGCTGCCGCTCACCCCGCTTGGCGGCAACGGCATGAAGGTCCCGTCCGGCCACTCGCACCCCTGACCGGGCCACCCGCACCGACCTCCCCCGAGATTGGCCGCCATCTGTACCACGTGGTGGTGGCTGGGGCTGCCCCGACTAGGTCAGACTCGATACGCTGCGTCTGACATGGACCGACCCGGCGGGTCGGGGACGGGGGAGGAAGCGCATGGGTAGCATCCCGCCGCCGAGCATCGGCGATCTGCACGTCAGTGTCGAGGACCTGGACGCCGCCGCGGCGTACGTCGAGCGGCTGAAGCAGTACGTTGACGACACGATCAGCTACGAGATGGAACGCATCAAGGAGCGGATGAAGGGCGACAGCAACAACGCCCAGACCGTTCCGAACGGCACCCCCTTCGGCGCCTACGAGGACGCCCGCATGCAGTGGGCGGCCCTGACCACCTCCACCGGCAACATGGAGGCTCATCTCACGACGCTCTCCCAGAAGCTCGCCGCGCTCAAGGAGGGCACCGAGGAGATCGCCAAGGCGTTCCGCGACACCGAGGCGCGTAACGCCGCCAACGGCAAGGAGATCGAGCGGCTGCTGGAGTCGGCGGCGCCGCCGCCCACCGCCAGCGGCGCACCCGCCTACCCGTACACGGCCTGAGGGGGGACGTCATGGCTGGAGGAACCTGGGAGCGGTGCGTCCGCGAGGTGACGCTCTCCGCCGACCCGGACACGGTCGGATCGGTCGGGGCGGGCTGGAGCAACCTGTCCAGCGGTCTGCAACAACTGCGGGACGCGCTCGTCGGTCGATCGTTCGTCGGCCCGATCGCGACGGGTCAGGAACGCCCGCACGTCGGCGGCCTGCCCGGGATGCTCGCCGGTTGGAAGGGCAGCGGGGGCGACGCGTACCGCGAGCACCTGGGCAAGATCGGCAAGCAGATCGAGGATCTGATCACCGACGCGACGAACGTCAGTGGCGCGTTGACGCGGATCGAGGGCGACATCCGTAAGACGGTCTCCACGATCCCGATCCCCCTGATGGACGACTTCGGGTTCAACGAGTGGAGCCTGCCCAACGGCACCGAGCTCGACGACGCCCGCGACGGCGAGAGCTCGTCGGGGTTCCTCGCCGCCCTTCGCCAGGACTACCAGAGCAACCCCGGCTCGTACGCCGACGGCGCGTTCCGCGACAAGGCCGACGACCTGGAGGCGACCATGAAGGTCGACGGCCAGGCCGGCGACCAGAAGCGGGGCGGTTGGTGGGACACCAAGGCCCACCTGGACAACTGGTACCGGGACAACCAGCAGGCCGCGAACACCGCGATGGCGCCGTTGCCCCAGGCGGTCTACACGGAGCGCCCCAAGCTGACCGTGGGCGGGCCAGAGCCATCGGGAGACCCTGGCAACCAGGACGACATCCGCCGCGATACCCGAATCCCGCCAACCGGGCGACCCGACACCGGTGGTGGTGAGTTCGGTGGGAAGCCCGACATCGGTGGTGGCGGCCCCACGATCGGCAGCAGGCCGCCGGGCATCGGCGACACGGGCGGCCCGACGTCCACAGTCGACCCGTTCTCCCCGACCAAGCCCGGTGGGATCGACGGTGGCTCGCCCTCCGGCGGCACCGGCCAGCTCACGCCCCCGCCGACCGGCTCCGGCTACCCGGGCAGCGACGCCGACTACACAAGTGGTCTGGCCGGCGCCAGCCCGAGCAGCGTCGGCGGCCTGGGCGGTGGCATCGGCGGCGGTAGCGCCGGTCTGGGTGGTGCCAGCGGCGGGTTCGGTGGCGGCGGTGCCGGAGTCGGCTCGGCCGGCGGGATCGGCGCCGGCGGCGGTCTGGGAGCGGGCGGCGGCATCGGTGTGGGCGGCATCCCCGGCATGGTGGGCGGCGGTAACGGAAAGCTGCCGCCGATGACGAGCGCCGCGAACGCGTTGCGGGCTGCCGCTGCGGCTGGCCCCGGCGGGGCCGGGATGGCTGGTGGCGCGCGTGGTGCCGGTGTCGGCGGCGCCGGAATGATGGGCGGCGGCATGATGGGCGGCGCGGGCGGCGCCGGGCACGGCGGTGGCACCGGCTCCGAGCACTCGTCGTGGTTGACTGAGGACGACGATCCGTGGGGCCCCGGTGACGGTGCGTCCCCGGGTGTCCTTCGATGAGGATGGACGGATGAGGGTGAACGTCGGAAGCCTCCGGCCGGTCGCCGCCTGTCTGCTGGCGGGGTTGCTGGTGGTGGGGGTTGCTCAACCGGCGGCCGCCGCGCCCCGGCGGGCCGAGCAGTGGTATCTGGACGAGCTGCGGATCGATCAGGTGCACAAGATCTCCACCGGGCGGGGTGTGGTGGTGGCAGTCGTCGACACCGGCGTCGAGGCGAGCCACCCGGACCTTCGGGGTCAGGTGCTGGCTGGTGGTCGCAGTTACGGCACCTCCGGAGACGGCAGGTCCGACGAGGATGGGCACGGCACGCACATGGCTGGGATCATCGCGGCGAAGGCCAGCGGCGACGGTGTCGACGGCATCGCCCCAGGCGTGAAGATCCTGCCCATCAAGTTGCGCAAGGGCGGAGAGACGAGCACCGACGGGGTGCTGGCCCGTGGCATCCGGATGGCCGCCGACGGCGGTGCGACGGTGATCAACATTTCCCAGGGTGCCGGAGGTCAGGCCTCCGCCGCGGAAGCGAGCGCCATCAAGTACGCGTTGGACCGTGACATCGTCGTGGTCGCCTCCGCCGGTAACACGGCCGACGGCCAGGTCGCCGTGGGAAGCCCGGCCAACACTCCAGGTGTGATCGCGGTGACCGGAACGACCAAGGGCGGCAAGTTCTGGTCCGGCTCGGTCCGAGGGCCGGAGGCGGTGGTCGCCGCCCCGGGCGACAGCGTCTACAACATCACCAACGAGGCGGGCTACGGCTGGGGTGACGGGACCTCCGACTCCAGCGCGATCGTCTCCGGTCTCGCCGCGCTGATCCGGTCGAAGTACCCGGATCTCAACGCTCCGAGCGTGATCAACCGGATCATCCGGACCGCGCGGGACGCCGGCCCGTCCGGGCGCGATCCACAGTACGGCTTCGGGGTGATCGACCCGATGAAGGCGCTGACCGCGAATGTGCCACCGGTCACCGCCAACCCGCTGCTCGGCCCGGCCGCGCAGGCGACGGCCGACCCGGGCCCGGCCCGCACCGGGGGTGCCGACGAGGAGTTCGACGTCACCCAGCACGGCGATCGTGGTGGCCCCACCGACCAGCAGGTCATGGTGGTGGGCATCGGCATCGCCGTGGTGCTGGTGTTGCTCGTGGGGCTTGCGGTGTTCCTCATCTGGAACCGCCGTCGGTACCGGCGGGAGGCAGCTCAGGCCGCAAACATCCCGGACGAGGTGCTCGACCGCGCGGCCGCTGGCGCGTACCCGTCCGCGGACACGGACTACGCCCCGCCGGCGGGCTACCCGCCGCCACCCGGTCACGGCCCGCCCTCCGGCTACGGTCCTCCGTCCGGTTACGGTTCTTCGTCCGGTTACGGCCCGCCGCCTGGCTACGGCCCACCGGGCGGTCAGCCGCCCGCGCCGCCGAGGGAGCGGTAACCGGGTCCCGATCGTGGTGGCCGGCCGGTGCCCTGTCGGGTCACCGGCCGGCCATCCGGCTTGCCGGCGTGCCGTCCCGCCCCGCATGACCGCTTCATGCCGATCTGCCGGGGCGATTCGAGCGCCCCGGCTGCGTACCGTCACGAGCCCTGCGCCAGGATGGGTGGACACGCAGGTACACCCGAGGAGCCCACGATCGCCAGAAAGCCTCAACCCGAGGGCGGCCAGGCACCGGTCGTCCAGCGCGTCCGCATCCGGTACGCCAAGCGCGGGCCGCTGCGATTCACCTCGCACCGGGACTTCGCCCGGGCGTTCGAGCGCGCGCTACGCCGGGCCGCTGTGCCGGTCGCCTTCTCCCAGGGTTTCCACCCGCACCCGAAGATCTCCTACGCCAGCGCCGCGCCCACCGGGGTGGCTAGCGAGGCGGAGTACCTGGAGATCGCCCTGCAAGCCGCGGTCGACCCGGCGGCGCTGCGGGCCGCGTTGGACGCCGCGCTCTCGCCAGGGCTGGACGTGCTGGACGCGGTGGTCGCCGAGGGCGGCAACCTGCCGGACCGGATCCAGGCGTCGCACTGGCACATCGAGTTGCCCGAGGTCGACACCGCGGTGCTGCGCGCCGCGGTGGACGCCTTCGTCGCGGCCGAGGAGGTGCTGGTCGAGCGGATGACCAAGCAGGGTCGGCGCACTTTCGACGCCCGTGCCGCCGTGATGTCGATCGATGTCCAGCCACCGACGCCGACGCCTTCCGGGGCGCCGGCCGTACCGTGTGCGATACTCGAACTGGTCGTGCGGCAGGTCACCCCGTCCGTACGGCCCGATGACGTCCTTTCCGGCCTCCGCGTGGTGGCCGACCTGGAGCCGCCGGTTTCGCCGAGGGTGACCCGGCTGGCTCAGGGCACGCTGACCGCGCAGGGTGCGATCGTGGATCCGTTGGATGCGGACCGCGACGGGGCAGCCATCGTTGGGCACTGACCGACGGTCCGTGCTCTGGCAGGCAGACTTCGGCGGTCGCGCACCACGCGCGCCCGGCGGAAACACTTTTGCGGCGACCCTGCGTGGCAGCGCTCACCCGCGCCCGGGGTAGCCAGAACTGGAGAACGTCCATGCTCGAGAACGAGCCCGAGGGCGGCGAACGGACCGGTTCACAGCCGGCCAGCGAGACCGCCGACCAGAGCAGCACGTCCGACGGCGCCGCCGTCGAGTCCTCCACCACCGCGGTCGGTTCGGCCTCGGTGGAACCGGCCGGCGCGGAGAGCGCTCCCGGTGAGGCCGCCGAGCCGGCCGCGCCGGTGCGGCGCACCCGGGCGACCCGGCGTCGGGCCGCCCCGCTCAACCAGCCGGAGCAGGTAGATGCCCCGGTCGAGGCGTCCACAGGTGGGGCCGGCAGCGTCGAATCACCGCAGGCGGAGGTCTTCGCGCCGGTCTCCGGCGACCTGGATGTCGCCCCGAAGACCCCTCGACGCCGCCGCAAGGCCACCCCTGTCGAGACGACCGCTGAGGAGCCGCTGGTCGCCGCTTCCGCGGAGGCGGCCTCGGCCGAGGTGGTTCCGCCGGTCAAGGTGACCCGCACCCGGCGCAAGAAGGCCACACCGGCTGCCGTCGAGGAGCCGCCCGCCACCGAGCAGCCGGCCGCCACCGACGAGGCGCCCGCCGTTCAGGAGCCGGTCGTCGAGGAGCCGGTCGTCGCCGAGGAGCCGGCGGAGTCCGACCTGCGCGAGGCCGAGGCCGAGTTGAACGACTCCGAAGCCCTCCCGAGCGTGTCCGCCGCCGAGTTGGCCTGGACCAGCGGCGCGCAGGAGCGCTCCGGGGAGGTGTCACCCGGCGTCGCTGTTCCGGGTGTGTCGGCCGAGCCGAGCGAGTCGGCCGAGGTCGAGCCGGAGCAGCCGCGTACCCGTCGTCGGCGGGCTGCGCTCTCGGCGCCCACCGTGCTGTTCATGGCACCCCAGCCGGACGCCGTGCCGGTGACCCGACCGGTGGAGCCCGCCGTGGCGGCCGAGGAGCCGGCCGTCGAGGAGGCGCCCGAGCCGTCCCGCCGCCGTCGGCGCGCTCGCCGCGACGTCGAGCCGGTGGAGCCCGTCGAGGCGGTCGAGGCCGAAGAGGAGCCGACCGAGGAGGCCGACGAGGCCACCGAGGCGGACGAGGACGACGAGGACAGCGCCGCCGCGCGCCGCCGCCGCCGGCGTGGTCGCCGGGGCCGGGGCCGGGGCAAGGGCGGGGCCGACGACGCCGAGGACGAGGAGTCCGAGGAGGCGGCCCAGGCCGACGAGGAAGAGACCGCCGAGGCCGAGGGCGACGAGGACGAGGAGTCCGAGGGCGGGGACGGCCTGACCCGTCGCCGTCGCCGTCGCCGCCGTCGTGGCGCCAGTGACACCGAGGGCGCGGCGGACGACGGCGTGCCGACCGTGGTGAAGATCCGCGAGCCGCGCCGGACCGTCGACGAGGTGCAGGGTGTGTCCGGCTCGACCCGGCTGGAGGCCAAGCGCCAGCGTCGCCGGGACGGCCGGGAGCAGCGTCGTACCCGCCCGCCGATCCTCAGCGAGTCGGAGTTCCTGGCGCGCCGGGAGGCCGTCGACCGGGTGATGGCGGTCCGCCAGCGCGGTGACCGTACCCAGATCGCCGTCCTGGAGGACGGCGTGCTTGTCGAGCACTACGTCACCCGCAACTCCTCCGGGACGATGGCCGGCAACGTGTACCTGGGCAAGGTGCAGAACGTGCTGCCGAGCATGGAGGCCGCGTTCGTCGACGTCGGCCGGGGCCGCAACGCGGTGCTGTACGCCGGTGAGGTCAACTGGGACACCTCCGGGCTGGAGGGGCGGGCCCGCTCGATCGAGCAGGCGCTGCGCTCCGGCGACTCGGTGCTGGTCCAGGTCACCAAGGACCCGATCGGGCACAAGGGCGCGCGGCTGACCAGCCACATCGCGCTCTCCGGTCGGCATCTGGTCTACGTGCCCAACGGCAACGCCTCCGGGATCAGCCGCAAGCTGCCGGACAACGAGCGCAAGCGGCTGCGGGACGTGCTCAAGAAGCTGGTCCCGGACGGCGCGGGCGTGATCGTCCGGACGGCCGCCGAGGGTGCCACCGAGGACGAGCTGGCCCGCGACGTCAAGCGGCTCCAGGCGCAGTGGGAGGACATTCAGGCGAAGGCTGCCGAGGGTGGCGCTCCGGTGCTGCTCTACGGGGAGCCCGACCTGGTCATCCGGGTGGTCCGGGACCTGTTCAACGAGGACTTCCGCGAGCTGGTGATCGAGGGTGAGCAGTCGTACGACATGGTCGAGTCGTACCTGTCGCACGTCTCCCCGGACCTGGTCGACCGGGTGCGCCGGCACGTCGGCACGAGCGACGTCTTCGCCGAGTACCGGATCGACGAGCAGATCATCAAGGGCCTCGACCGGAAGGTCTTCCTGCCCTCCGGCGGCTCGCTGGTGATCGACCGCACCGAGGCGATGACTGTCGTCGACGTCAACACCGGCAAGTACACCGGCTCTGGGGGCAACCTGGAGGAGACCGTCACCCGCAACAACCTGGAGGCGGCGGAGGAGATCGTCCGTCAGCTCCGGCTGCGTGACATCGGCGGCATCGTGGTGATCGACTTCATCGACATGGTGCTGGAGTCGAACCGTGAGCTGGTGCTGCGGCGGCTCACCGAGTGCCTGGGCCGGGACCGCACCAAGCACCAGGTCACCGAGATCACCTCGCTCGGCCTGGTGCAGATGACCCGTAAGCGGATCGGCGCCGGCCTGCTGGAGGCGTTCAGCGAGACCTGCGAGTGCTGCAAGGGCCGGGGTGTCATCATCCACACCGAGCCGGTGCCGGAGAAGCAGCGCCCCGCTGGTGCGGCGGAGAAGGTCAAGGCGGTCGCCTCGGCGGTGGCTCCCGCTCCGGCGGCCGAGCAGGGGGCCACGTCGTCCCGGCGTCGGGCGCGCAAGAACGCACCGGCCGAGCGGGCCGTGGTCGAGGTCGTCGACACCGACTCCACCCCCGAACCGGACGCCGACTACCAGGACACCATGGGCTACGACCTGTCCCGCTACGAGACGGACACCGCTGCCGCTCCGGCGGTCGCCGACGCGCAACAGGGTGAGTCGGCTCGGCTGGCCGCTGCGGACGACCCGGACGCGCTCGCTGACGGTGAGGGCGACGAGGAGACCACCGAGGGTGGCGGCGGCCGTCGCCGGTCGCGTCGCGGTGGCGCCCGTCGGCGGACCCGCCCCTGAGCGCCTGACCGGCCGCGTGTTTGACGAGGTCCCTCTCCCGGCAAAGTGACGGGGGAGGGACCTCGTCGTTGCGGCCACCCGGCCCTCGATCGGCCGTCCAGGTCAGGAGAAGAAGATGCGCCGTCTGCTCGCCGTCACCGCGCTGCTCACCCTGCTCGCCGGCGCAGCCGGCTGCTCCACCGACGGGCCCGCCGGTGCGACCGCCGAGGGCGTTGCCTCGGCGGCAGCCGGCACCTCCTCCGGACCGACAGGCATGCCGGCCAGCGGCGGTGTGGCGGGTGGCGACGCCAGCCAGGTCTGCACCGCCGCGCAGGAGGCCAGCACCACTGCCGTCCGGACGTACGTGGCGGCGCTGGGCCAGATGCTCGCGGCGGTGGGCGCCGGGGACAGCCGTACGGCCGAAGCCGCCCGGGGGCGGGCCGAGGCGGCGCTTGCCGACTGGCGGACCGTGCTGCGGGAGCAGTCGGGTCGGACCGACGATCCGCAGCTCAAGACGTTGCTGACCGACCTCGGGACGGAAGTCTCCGCGCTCGGTGCCGACGTCGAGTCGATCGACGAGACCGAACTCGACCGGCTCCAGCAGCGCCTCGACCAGCTCTGCGCGCGCTGACCAGGGCGGGCCGGTTTGGGGTCCGGGCCGGCGATGGCGTACTCTTGCCTGCGGCCCACCTTTGGTGTGCCGAGTTCCCGTGTGCCCGCGCCGCCGTGCACTGCTACCCGGCGAGCCGCCGCGGGAACGACCGCCAGCAGCCTCAACGACAGGGAGTCCGCCTCCGATGTACGCGATCGTCAAGACCGGCGGCAAGCAGTACAAGGTCGCCGAGGGCGACGTGATCGAGGTCGAGAAGCTCACCGGCGCCCCCGGTGACGCGGTGAAGCTCACCGCGGTGCTCCTCGTCGACGGTGACGACCTGGTGACCGACGCGGCGAAGCTTGCCGAGGTCGCGGTGTCCGGCGAAATCGCCGCGCACACCAAGGGCCCGAAGATCCGGATCCACAAGTTCAAGAACAAGACTGGCTACCACAAGCGCCAGGGTCACCGTCAGCCGTTGACCCAGGTCAAGGTGACCGGCATCTCCAGCGGGAAGTAGGTCGTCCTCCAATGGCTCACAAAAAGGGTGCGTCCAGCTCGCGTAACGGTCGTGACTCCGCGGCCCAGCGACTCGGCGTGAAGCGCTTCGGTGGTCAGGTCGTCAGCGCCGGTGAGATCATCATCCGGCAGCGAGGCACCAAGTTCCACCCCGGTGACCTGGTCGGCCGTGGCGGCGACGACACGCTGTTCGCGCTGTCCGCCGGTGCGGTCCTGTTCGGCACCAAGCGCGGTCGCAAGACCGTCAGCATCGTTCCGCAGCAGTAGCTCTCGGGCTAAGCGGGCCGCGGACCTCCGGGTCCCGGCCCGCTTAGTTTTTTTCGAAGTGCGGGGTCGGACCTCGCTGGAAGGATTGACGCCGTGGCAACGTTCGTTGACCGGGTCGTTCTGCATCTGCAGTCCGGCGATGGTGGGCACGGCTGTGTCTCGATCCACCGCGAGAAGTTCAAGCCCTTCGGCGGCCCGGACGGCGGCAACGGCGGGCACGGCGGCAGCGTGTCCCTGGTGGTCGACCCGCAGGTCACCACGCTGCTCGACTTCCACTTCCACCCGCACGTGAAGGCCGACAACGGCAAGGGCGGCGCCGGCTCGAACCGGGACGGGGCCAACGGCCACAACCTGGTGCTCAAGGTGCCCAACGGCACCGTGGTGCAGACCGCCGACGGCACCGTGCTCGCCGACATGGTCGGCGCCGGCACCACCTTCGAGGTCGCCCGCGGCGGGCGCGGCGGCCGGGGCAACGCCTCGCTTGCCAACGCCAAGCGCAAGGCACCCGGCTTCGCCGAGCTGGGGGAGCCCGGCGACCAACTCGACATCGTGCTGGAGCTGAAGAGCGTCGCCGATGTGGGCCTGGTCGGCTTCCCGTCCGCCGGCAAGTCGTCGCTGATCTCGGTGATCTCCGCGGCGAAGCCGAAGATCGCCGACTACCCGTTCACCACCCTGGTGCCCAACCTCGGTGTGGTCCGGGTGGACAACCACACCTTCACCGTCGCGGACGTCCCGGGCCTGATCCCCGGCGCGGCCACCGGTAAGGGGCTGGGCCTGGAGTTCCTCCGGCACATCGAGCGCTGCGCGGTGCTGGTGCACGTCATCGACTCGGCGACCCTGGAGCCCGGCCGCGACCCGGTGGCCGACATCGACGCCATCGAGGCCGAGCTGAGCCAGTACGGCGGTCTGGCCGACCGGCCGCGGCTGGTCGCCGTCAACAAGGTCGACGTGCCGGACGGTCGGGACCTCGCCGAGATCGTGCGCCCCGACCTGGAGGAGCGCGGTTACCGCGTGTTCGAGGTTTCCGCGGCCACCCGGGAGGGGCTCAAGGAGCTGACCTACGCGATGGCCGAGCTGGTCGAGGCGGAGCGTAACGCCGCGCCGCCCGCCGAGCCGACCCGGATCGTGATCCGCCCGATGGCCGTGGACGACGCCGGGTTCACCATCACGGCCGAGGCGGACGGCTCGTTCACCGTTCGCGGTGCCCGCCCGGAGCGTTGGGTCAAGCAGACCAACTTCGACAACGACGAGGCGGTCGGCTACCTCGCTGACCGGCTGGCCCGGCTCGGGGTGGAGGACAAGCTGGCCAAGGCCGGCGCGCAGCCCGGTGACCTGGTCCGGATCGGCGCTCGGGAGTTCGACTGGCAGCCGACGCTCTTCGCCGGCGTGGAGTTCGTACCCGGCAACCGGGGCACCGACGTCCGCCTGGAGGAGAAGTCGAACCGGGCCTCCGCGGCGGAGCGACTCGCCGCCCGGAAGGCTCGCCGGGTGCGCTCCGAGGACGAGGTGGGCGCGGACGCGTCCGACGACGACATCGACGAGGACGACGCCGAGTAGTTCGTTGCGCTCCGTGATGGGGTTGATTTCCGGAAACCTTCGCGAAATCCGCGCGTCCTAGCGTGGGGTGATGCTGATCGAGTCCCGGCCTGCCATCGATCCAGAGATCGCCGCCATGCTCATCGCGCAGCAGCGTGAGCTGCGCGAGGCCGACGGTGGGTTGGATGGGCAGGTCTTCGTCCCCCATGACGACGTGCGCTACCTGGCGGTCGTGGTCAACGGTCGGGCGGTCGCCTGCGGTGGGCTCCAGGCGCTCGACGCCGAGACCGGTGAGGTCAAGCGGATGTACGTCCGGCCCGCATTCCGGGGGCGGGGGATCGGCCGCCAGTTGCTCGCCGCGCTCGAGGAGTGCGCGTTCCGGCAGGGACACTCGGTGGTCTGCCTGGAGACGGGCACCTACCTGCCGGCTGCAATCGGGTTGTACACCTCGTGCGGCTACCGCCAGATCCCGGTGTACGGAGAGTACGTGGGCAACCCGTACAGCGTCTGTTTCGCCAAGCGTCTGCCGGTCGCGGCCTGACTGTCGGCGACGCGGCCGGAGCGCATGGCGACGGCCAGGGCATTGTCCCGCAGCCAACGAGGCGTGATCGCACCTCCTTCGGCCGTCGATTACCCCTGGCGGCGTGACCGCGAAACCCTGGAAGCCCAGTTCAGTGCCGGTCGGCGGGGTCGTCCAGACGTCCGCCGGTGCCCGCCTGGTTCGACAGCAGCAACCCGAGCGCGAGCATCCCGAAGCCGAGCGCGAGGTGCAGCCAGTTGTCGGCGTCGTTGACCGGAAGGATGTTCGCCCCGCCCTCCGGGTTGATGGCCTCGATCGCCAGGCCGTACAGCCAGAGAGCGAGGTAGATCGCTCCGCCGGCGGCCAGGAACACGCGGGCGCCGGAGACGCTGCGGGCCAGCAGCAGGCCCACCAGCCCGAAGAGCAGGTGCACCACGTTGTGCAGGATCGACACCTGGAACAGCCCCAGCAGGTGGGCGTCCGAGTGGTGCCCCGCGAAGCGCAGCTCGCCGTAGTCGGTGGTGATGCCGGGGATGAAGCCGAGGACGCCGATCAGCAGGAAGACCCCGGCCACGGCCAACGCGGCCAGCTGGACCCGGGGTCGGGGGCGGGCCGCTCGGCCGCCCCGCGCGTCTCGTGCCATCGCTGCCCCCTCCGTGGATCTGCCGGCCTTCGCGAACCTCACTGTCCGCAGCGGCGACGTGACGCAGCCCGACAATCCTCCATTTTGAAGTCCATCAGGTGGGCCGCGCAGAGAAATGCACGAAGAGGTATGGAAGCCAAAACGCAGGGTAGGTCAGTGGTCAGCGGCGGCGGAAACGCCACCGCATCCCCCAGCACAACCGCGACGACTTTCCGAGCGGAAGGGAAACCATGACTTACGATCTTTCATCCACGTCCTCCACGTACGGGCAGGAGTCGACAAACGGCGGCGGCGTTCGCGACCAGGCCCGCCAGGTCGGTTCCGAGGCCGCCCACGCCGGCGGCGCGGTCGCCCAGACCGCCAAGGAGCAGGGCACCGAGGTGGGCCGGGAGGCCGCCCGGCAGGCCCGCAACCTGTACGGCGAGGCCCGCAGCCAGCTCGCCAGCCAGACCGGTGAGCAGCAGCGACGAGCCGCGGGTGGGCTGCGGTCGCTTGCCGACGAGATGCGCTCGATGGCCGAGCAGGGTGGCCAGGCCGGCCCGGTGACCGAGCTGGCCCGTCAGGCCGCCGACCGGGTGCAGGGCGTGGCCGGTTGGCTCGAGCAGCGCGAGCCCGGCGACCTCGTCACCGAGGTACGCGACTACGCGCGGCGTAACCCGGGCACCTTCCTGGTGGGCGCGGCGGTCCTCGGTGTGCTGGCCGGCCGGCTGACCCGGGGCATCTCGGCCGCCGGTGACGACTCCGGCAACGGTTCCTCGACCTACCGGGGTGCGGGGGCGTACGACCCGGAGCAGACCGCGGTGATCCCGACGCCGCCGCCGGCGCCCCGCGCGGTGCCGGACGCTGTCCCGCCGGGCGGCTACCTCGACCCGACCCCCGGTACGCACACCCCGCCGACCTCCGGTGGCTACCCGGCCCAGACGCCCGGCACCTACGCCGACCCGGCGCCCGGCAGTTACGCCGAGCCGACCCGGGGCGAGTACCCGGAGCACACCGGCACCGGCCAGCCGCTGCCGCCGGTGACCCAGACCGACCCGCTGCCGGGCGTGCCGTCCACCGGCAACCCGCGCCCGTGAGCTGCCGAGTCATCCGAAGGGAGGCGACGGCATGAGCATGCCGACGCAGGGGTCCGGACTGGACTCCGGTTACCACCCCGACGCGGGCGCCCCGCACACCGCGGCGGAGGTCAAGGGCAGCTCGCTCGGTGACCTGATGCGTCAGGTCACCACCGACCTGTCGACGCTCATGCGTCAGGAGGTCGAGCTGGCCAAGGCGGAGATCCGCCAGGAGGGCAAGAAGGCGGGCAAGGCCGCCGGCCTCTTCGGCGGTGCCGGGTTCGGCGGTTACATGGTGGCGCTCTTCGTGTCGATCGCCGTGTGGCAGTTCCTGGACAACGTCATGGACTCCGGCCTGGCCGCCCTGATCGTGGCCGTGCTCTGGGCCGCGGTCGCCGCGGTCCTCTACTCGATGGCCAAGAAGAACGCCCAGCACGTACGCGGGCTCAAGCAGACGAACGACAGCGTGCAGCGGATCCCCGACGCGCTCAAGCCGCACCCGGAGGGAGCCACCCGATGAGCACCGATCCCGACCAGATCCGCCGCGAGATCGAAGCCACCCGCAACAGTCTCAGCTCCGATGTGGATGCCTTGGCGTACAAGGTCAGCCCCAGCCGCATCGTCGACGACCGCAAGCAGCGGGCCCGCTCCGCTCTGCAGAATGTGAGGGACAAGGTCATGGGAACCGCGTCTGACCTCGGTCACGGCACCGGCCAGGCAGCCCACTCGGTGGGTGACCGCGCCTCGTCGGCGGCCTCAAGCGTCAGCGACGCCGCGCACTCGGCGGCGACCACTGTCAGCGACGCGGCGCACAGCGCACCGCGGGTGATCCGGCAGAAGTCCCAGGGCAACCCTCTCGCCGCCGGCCTGATCGCGTTCGGGGTCGGCTGGCTGGCCTCGTCGCTGATCCCGGCCTCCCGCCGCGAGCAGGAGGCCGCCGCCCAGGTGAAGGCGAAGGTCAGTGAGCACAGCGGGGCGGTGAAGGAGAAGCTGAGCGAGGTGGCGAGCGAGTTGCGCGAGCCGGCCCAGCAGGCCGCCGAGTCGGTGAAGTCCACAGCTCAGGACGCCGTGCACGCGGTCAAGGACGACACGAAGTCCGCCGCCCACCACGTCAAAGACCACGCCACCTCCTAGACCCCACCCCCGACCCCGACCCGCGCGATCTTGCACTTACGGTTGTGGTTTTGTCGTTTTCTGAGGGTTCTGTCCCAGCAGAAAGTGCAAGATCGCGCGGGTCTGGGGGGTGGGGGTCGCGGCGTGGCGGATTCGGGTGTCGCCGTAGCGGACGCCGCCGAACAGGGCGCGTCGGGCGACCGCCAGCCAGCCGCACACCCCGCGTTCAAGCAGCCAGAGCGGGGCTGCCAGGGCCGTGGTCGGCGGGAACACGAAGCGTCCGTTGGCGCGGCGGCGACCCGTCTCGGCCACTGCGACGACCCCGGCCACCGCGCCGAGCAGCAGCCCGGGTCGACGCGACGCGACGGCCGCCGCAAGCGCCGGCAGCACCGCTAGCGAGGTCAGCAGGCGAGCCGGCTGGGCCAGGTCGTCGTACGCCTGACGAACCCGTTGACCGCGGAAGTGCGCGGCGTCCGGCGGCAGCCGGCGGACGTACAGCCAGGCCGGAATGGCCTCGGTGCCACCGTGGCCGCGCACGGTTCGGATCAGCTCCAGGTTCTCGAAGAGCACATCCGGGTCGTACCCGCCCATGGCGAGGAAGGTGCTGCGCCGCACGGCGAGGGTGCCCGGGTAGTCCGCTCCGAGCGCCCGGTTGAGCAGCGTGCGGCCGGTGTCCCACCAGGCGTGCCAGGGCAACGGGTCGAAGTAGTTCTGCGGTCGTACCAGATCGGCCCGGCCCAGCAGCCGGTGCACCGCGGTCAGTGCGGCCTCGTCGTACCGGACGTCGTCGTCGGCGATCACCACCCGCTCGTGGTCGGCGGCGCGCACGCCGGTGCGTACGCCGAGCACCTTGCCGTTGAGCCCACGCTCGCCCGGGTCCGGTGGGAGGTGCCGGACCAGCCCCCGCCACGCCTCGGCGTGTCGCGCGAAGTGGTCGGCGGGCGAGCCGTCGACCACGAGTACGTCGACCCGGTCACCCAGCCAGCGCAGGTAGTCGGTCAACTGGGCCAGACCCGCGTCGCTGTGCCAGCGCAGCGGCAGCACGTACGTCATCGGTAGGCGGGGTGGTGCGGCGGTGGTCCGCCGTGCCACCCCGTCACCTCGGCCAGGCACGATCGTCGCCCCGCTCAGGAGGTGCGGAGGACGTTGGTGAGGGTCAGGCCCAGCGGCGGCAGCGCGGGCATCCGGTGCAGGTCCAGGGCCAGGTTCTGGACGGGAACGTCGTAGCGCATGGCGGCGGTCAGGTTGGTGACCGCCCGCTTCATCAGGTCGATGGTGATCCACTCACCGGCGCAACGGTGCCCGGCCCAGTGGTCGCCGCCGCCCTGCGGGATCAGCGCGAAGGGGTCCACCCGGTGGCCGGCGAACCGCTCGGGGCGGAACAGCTCCGGCTCGGGCCAGAGCGTCGGGTGGTGGTTGGTGCCGTAGAGGTCGAGCAGCACCCGCCGGCCCTTCGGGAAGTGGTGACCCTGCCAGTCGAAGGACCGGCGGACCCGGGCCGCCGCCATCGGAAAGAACGGGTAGTAGCGGCGTACCTCCTGGACGAAGTGCTCGGTGGCCTCGTCGTCGTCGCGGACCCGTTCCCGCCAGCCCGGGTGGTCGTGCAGGGCGAGCGCGGCGAAGGCGATGTACTGGTCGACGGCGACCACCGGGCGCAGCACGTTGAGCAGCTCCACCGCCGCGACCCGCCGGGGGAGCAGGTCGCCGCGTCGGTCCCGGTGTTCGGCGATCACGGCCAACGCGCTTCCGGCCGGCGCCGGGGCGAGGCCGACCCGGCTCCGTTCGACGAGGTCGGCGAGCCAGCGCTCGGCGCGGTACCGGGCGAGTCGTCCCCGCCAGTGCCGGGGGCCGACCACCGCCGGGGCCTCGATCATGGCGTGCAGCTCGTCGGCGCGACGCTCGACCTGCGACGCGGGCAGCGGCACCCCGGCCCAGGCGCAGACCACCCGGGTCAGCAACCGACCCAGCTCGGCGTAGAGCGACACCGGGCCGGCGCCCTCCCAGGCGCTGATCCGGGTGCGCCACTCGCCGTCGAAGAGGTGGCCGAGCTGTCGGATCGCGGCCGGTGTCATGATCGACATGAACATGGCCTTGCGGTCGGAGTGCTCCGAGCCGTCCAGCCCCTGCACCCCACCCCGACCGGTCAGGGTCCGCTGCACCCGCAGCGGCATCGCGGTGGCCCGTTGGAAGCGGTCGTTGTCGTAGAACAGCTCCGCCGCCGGCCGGCCCCGCAGGCAGATGGTCGGGGCGAGCAGGATCCGGGTCCGGAAGATGTCGCTGCCGTACCGCTCGCAGCGCTCGCCGATGAACCGATAACCGGCGCGGAGCAGCGCGAGCGTGCTGTCCGGGCTGCGGTCGGCCGGCATGGTCGCCATCGGGTCTCCTCACGCGCGGGCGGCGGTCGCCGCCGGCCGGCTGCGTCTACCCCGGTGGTCGCCGCTGAATCCCCCGCGTCGGCGGTGTGCCGGCTGGCCCCTCCCAGGGGCGGCGGAACCTGGTTTGCTGCTTGTGGGTCAACCACGGGGAGGGCGGATGCGCGACAACAGATCGCCGCACTGGCGGCAGCGGCGAGCGGCCGAGGCACTGGGCGGGGGCCGCGAGGGGCGGTCCCTGATCGGGCCACCCCGGCGGCCCACCCGTCCGCACCGCTTCTTCACCGTGCACCTGGGCTTCACCGCGCCCGGCCCGGCCGAGGCGCGCGAGCTGGCCGTGGCGTACGCGGAGGCGCTGAGCCTGCTCCGCTCGGAGGTGGCGCTCGGGGCGGCCGCCCTGTCCCCGGCGGACGCCTGGCAGCGGGCCGAGCGGCTGTTCTGCGGCGCGGTCGGCCCGGACGGCGAGCGCTGCGTCGACGTGCACGACCACCCGGGCTTCCACCACGCGCCGGGCCCCGGCGGCCTCGGTTGGGGCGACGGCGATGGTTGATCCCCAGCCCCGGGGGCCCGTCGGGCAACCCGGCGACGTCGCCGTGCCGGTGTCCCGACCACGGGCACCGGCACGGCGATCCAACACCGACGGCTCGGCGGATCAGTCCAGGTCGAACTCGCCGTCCTGCGCGCCGGCCACGAAGGCGTCCCATTCGGCCTGGGTAAAGACCAGCACCGGCCCGTCCGGCTCGGCCGAGTTGCGCATCCCGATCAGGTCGTCGACGAAGGCGACCTCGACGGCGCTGTCGGAGGTGTCCCCCTCGGCCCGCTGCCAGACCGCCCGAGAGAGGTCGAAGTCGCCCTTGGGGTGTTGCGTCATGGTTCTTTCCTCCAGTGCCGAGGGTCGAGGTGGTGACCGGGTGCCGAATCCCCATCGGGCAGGATAAGCGGATGCCGAGCCTGACCCGTGTAGAGGCGACCGCGCGTGGCGCGGCGATTACTGTCGAGTCCTATCAGGTGGACCTCAACCTGACGGGTGACGGCGACCTGTTCCGCTCCCGTGTCGAGATCCGCTTCCGGGCCACCGCCGGGGCCTCGACCTTCGCCGAGGTCAAGCCCGCCGCACTTCTCGGCGTACGCCTCAACGACCGCGACCTCGATCCCGGCCTGCTCGCCGACAACCGGCTGCCGCTCGACGACCTGGCCACCGAGAACACGCTCATCGTCGAGGCCGAGATGGCGTACTCCAAGACGGGGGAGGGGATGCACCGCTTCGTCGACCCGGCCGACGGCGAGACCTACCTCTACGCCACGTCCTTCCTCGACAACGCGCAGCGCATCTTCGCCGCCTTCGACCAGCCCGACCTCAAGGCCCCGTTCACCCTCTCGGTCACCGCGCCGCCGCAGTGGATCGTCGCCGGCAACGCCGAGCTGGCCGCCAACCCGGCCCCCGGGCGCTGGGAGTTCGCCCCGAGCGCGCCGCTGGCCACGTACTTCTTCTCGCTGATCGCCGGCCCGTACCACGTCCGGCGGGCCGAGCACGACGGCGTGCCGCTGGGCATCTACTGCCGGCGATCGCTCGCCGAACACCTCGACGCCGACGCCGACGAGATCTTCACCGTCACCCGGCAGTGCCTCGACAGGTTCCACAAGCTCTTCACCGAGCGCTACCCGTTCGGCAAGTACGACCAGGCGTTCGTGCCGGAGTTCAACGCCGGGGCGATGGAGAACCCGGGCATCGTCACCTTCCGTGACGACTACGTGTTCCGTTCGGCGGTCACCGACACCGAGCGCGAGCAGCGCGCCACCACCATCGCCCACGAGATGGCGCACATGTGGTTCGGCGACCTGGTCACCATGCGCTGGTGGGACGACCTGTGGCTGAACGAGTCCTTCGCGGAGTACCTGGGCACCCGGGTCACCGCCGAGGCGACCCGCTTCGACCAGGCCTGGACCACGTTCGCGATGCGCCGTAAGGCCTGGGGGTACGCCGCCGACCAGCGCCCCTCCACCCATCCGGTCGCTCCGCTGGAGGTGGCCGACGCCGACGAGGGCCTGCTCAACTTCGACGGCATCTCGTACGCCAAGGGCGCCAGCGTGCTGCGGCAGCTGGTCGCGTGGCTCGGTGACGACGCGTTCCTCGCCGGCCTGAACGCGCACTTCGCCGCACACCGCTTCGGCAACGCCACCCTCGCCGACCTGCTGGCCAGCCTCGCCGCCAGCAGCGGCCGGGACCTGTCCGACTGGGCCGAGCTGTGGTTGCGCCAACCGCAGGTCAACACGCTGCGTGCCGAACTCACCGTGGACGCCCGGGGCCGCTACACCGAGGTGGCCGTGGTGCAGACCGCGCCCGAGTCGTACCCGGTGTTGCGCCCACACCGGATCGGCGTGGGCCGCTACTCGACGGACGGCACCGGGCAGCGTGACGAGGTGGCCATCGACCCGGTCGCCGACGGCGGGCGGACGGTGCTCGCTGCGCTGACCGGGGAGCCGGCGGCCCGGCTGTTGCTGCTCAACGACGGTGACCTCACGTTCGCCAAGGTGCGCCTCGACCCGGCGTCGACGGACGCCGTCCCGCACGTGCTGCCCGCTCTGACCGACCCGCTCGCCAGGGCGGTGCTCTGGCGTGAGGCACTTGACGCGACGACCGACGGCGAGCGGCCGGTCACCGGGCTCGTCGAGCTGATGGTCGCCGCGCTGCCCACCGAGACCGAGGTGATCATCGCGGAGGATGTGCTGACGCTCAGCCGGTCCCTGGTCGACCGCTACCTCGACCCGCTGGTCCGGTCCGCCGCGCTGGCCCGGGTCGCGGGGGCGTGCCAGCGGCTGCTCGACGGCGCGCCGGCCGGGAAGTCGTTGCAGCTCGCCGCCGCGCGGGCCTGGATCGTCTCGACCACCGATGCGGATCTGCTCGTCGGCTGGCTCGCCGGCCGCGACGTGCCGGCCGGGCTCAAGGTCGACGCCGAGCTGCGCTGGGCGGCGCTGCGCCGACTGGTGGTGCTCGGCGCCGCGGGCGAGGCCGAGATCGCCATCGAGGCGGCCGCCGACAACAGTTCCACGGGCGCGGAACGGGCCGCCCAGTGCCGGGCGGCCCTGCCCGACCCGTCGGCGAAGCAGGCGGCCTGGGAGATCATCGTGCGGGACACCGAGCTGTCCAACCGGCTGCTGGAGGCGACCGCCGAGGGGTTCTGGCAACCCGAACAAGCCGACCTGACCGCCGCGTACGTCGATCGGTACTTCGCCGATATGCCGGCCGCCGCGCAGCTGCGTACCCCCTGGACGGCCGACCGGTCCAGAGTGCGGGCGTAGATCGTCGTGTGCCGGTTGAAGAAGAACCAGGCGAACGTCTGATTTATTGTCGGCGTCACTGTCGGAATGTTTTCCGG
>NZ_JBSGIV010000070.1:0-32137 GCF_053605225.1 Micromonospora sp. NPDC003944 | reverse complement strand
GGTGATCAGACTGACCGTGCCGAGCGCGACGACGTTGCCGCTGACCATCGCGAACCGGCGGCGTCGTGGCCCGGGATCAGGTTCCTCGGCTCCCGGGACCAGCATCGGTCCCGGGCCGGCGGTCACGCGAACCCTGCCTACTTGATCAGCTTCCAGGGGCCGCTCGTGTTGCCCGGCTCCTCGCCGCGTGTCCACCACTTCGCCTCGTACACGTGGCCCTTGAAGGACACCCGGTCGCCGGCGTTGTACACCTTGGTGAGCGTCCAGGCCGCCGGGCTGTTGTCCGGCGGGGTCGGGGCGATCTCCTCCCAGGATCCGTTGCGGTCACCCGGCTTCTGGTTGCGGGTGTACCACTGGGCCCGCCACGTCTTGCCGTCATAGAGGGCGACGTCGCCCGAGTTGAAGATCCGCGACGCGGTCCAGATCGCCGTACCGTCCTCGGTCATGGCGATCTCCTGCCACGCGCCGTTGGGGTCGGCGCCCGGCTTCTGGTTCCTCGTGTACCAGGAGGCCCGGAAGACCCGGCCCTGGTAGGTGACCCGGTCGCCGTCGTTGTAGACGGTCGACGAACTCCACTCGGACGGCAGGTTCACCGTCAGGACGGCGGTGGCCTGCACCGGCGTGAGCAGGTCAGTGCCCGGGTACGACGCGGTCAGCAGGTGCTGGCCACCCGCGAGGCCCACCGGGAGGGTGAACGTCGCGACGCCGTTGGTCACCGCGGCCGAGCCGCGAACTGTCGTACCCTCCCGCAACTCCACCGCGCCGGTGACCGGCGTGCTGCCGGCCGCGACCTTCACGGTCACCGTCGCCGCGCTGCCCCAGTTGGTCGGGGCTGCGGTGACGGTCATCGTCGGGACCTGCTTGGCGGTCGCGAACACGGCCGGCTGGGCCACCGCCTCGCCACCGTCGGCGCTCTTCGCCGAGACGACCCAGCCGTACGAGGTGCCCGGCAGGAGCTTGCCCCAGGTCGTCGTGGCGACACCGTTCGAGGCCACCTCGGCGGTGCCGATCACGCCGGACGGCACGTACGCGGCGAGCGAGTCGGTGCTGAACGACGTCTTACGGGTGGTAAGGTCCACCGGCAGGGTCAGGTTGTCCTCCGAGCCGTTGTACCGCGGCTTGGTCTGGCTGCCGTCCTGGCGGATGTCGTACTCGGTCGCCCCGAAGTTCTTCAGGAACGGCGAGTACGTGTCGATGTGCATCTCGGCCCGGTCCACGTCGAACTGGAGCAGGCGCAGGAAACTCGCCCCGAACTGCAGTCGGTCGGTGGCCTTGTGGTCCGGGGTGCCGTCCCCGTTGACGTCGACGGTGCCGTCGGCGGCGACCTGCTTCGGCCAGAGTTCGGCGGCGGTGACCGTGTAGAACTGGTAGTCCGCCAGCAGCTCGACGACGTCGTGGCTGACGGTGACGCCGATCTTCGACTTCAGGTTGGTGCCGACGCCGTGCTCGTGACCGGCGAGGACCAGGAACACGTTCGGGTTGACCTCGACGACCTGCTTGAAGAGCGGCGAGCCGTCCGGCGCGGAGAAGTCGGCACCCCGACCGTCGGGGTTGGCCGAGGGCTTCAGGTAGTCGTGGGAGAGCAGGATCCCGTTGCGGTCCTTGTACCGCTTGAAGATCGAGTCTGCCCACTTGGCCTCGGCCGGCGTAACGCCGTACGACAGGCCGACCGCGACGAAGTCCAGACCGCCGGCGGAGAAGAGCAGGTAGTTGTTCTGGTTGTCGGTGCCGGGCGTGACCGAACCGTCGGCCTTGGTCACCTCGTCCCACGCGTGGTACTCGGTGCCCTCCGGCCAGGCCTTCGCCGTCCCGTAGTAGCGGTCCGCGCTGAAGGTCCGGCTGAACCGGGACGTGGGGCCGGTCTCGGCACCGAGCTGGTCGTCGTGGTTACCCGCGATGACCTGGTTGACGACACCGTTGTCGTCGAGGATCTTCTGGAAGCCCGAGGCGGTGGCGAGTTCCTTCTCCACCTGCTCGTGCAGGCCGGGCCGCTTCAGGGAGCCGTCCGGGTTCTTCGCCAGCGGGTCGTAGTAGTCGTTCTCGATGACGTCACCGGTGTGCGCCGCGTACGCGATCTTGCGGCTGTCCGCGTTGTCGGCGATCCACTGCATCTGGTCGCGGTACGCGGCCGACCAGATCGCCTGCTCCTCGGCGGTCTCGACGTCCGAGGGCTCGGCGTTGCCGTCGAAGTCGTCGTACGTGCCGCCGGCCGCCCCCTCGGTGATGTACTGGGTGTCGGTGAAGTGCGCCAACGAGAAGTCGTACGAGGCGGGGTCCTCGAAGCGGTCCTTGTCGTTCTGCGCCGTCGAGTCGCGCGGCGACAGGTCGTCGGCGAACGGGTCCTCGCCGGTGACCAGCACGTGCACCACACCGCCGTCGCGGTAGCCGGCCTCGACCGGCGCGGTCAGGACCGTGTCCTGCCCGGCCTTCCCCCGGGAGCTGGTCAGCACGACCCACTTCCCGGTCGCCGGGTTCCACGCCCACAGCGCCACGATCCGCGCCGGGTCGATGGCACCGGACCAGCGCAGCGTCGGCGCCTGCGTGGTGGCGCCCAGCGGCAGGTCGTACCGCTGGAAGGCCACCCCGCGGCTGGACGGGCTGTCGATGGTCGTGCCGTCGAGCGGACGCAGCGAGGTGACGTCCACGCTCCGGTCGTGCTGGACGTCGAGCGTGGTCGGCACGTCGGCCGCCTCGCCCTGGTAACCCTTGGTGGGCAGGACGACGTCGGCCTTGGTGAAGGTCGCGGTCAGCCCGACGCCCTCGGTGCCGGGGATCCGGGCGGACAGCTCCGCCGAGAGCGGGTCGGTGTTCTTGACCGTGGCGTTCAGCTCGGTCGGGACGTCCGGGATGCTCGCGCTGCTGAACCGCACCTCGCGGGTCGCGGTGTTGCCGAGCGCGTCGGTCGCCGTCATCGCGATGGTGTGCTCGCCGGCCGGTAGGCCGTGACCGATCTGGTCGCCCTGCTTGACGGCCGCGCCGTCGAGCGTGAGAGCCGGCGTGCCGACCACGCCGCTGGCGTCCTTGACGCTGACCTCGAGCGCCACCGTCGACGTGAGCCGCTGGCCGGCCGCCGGGACGCTGCTCGCGATCTCCGGGGCGGTGTTGTCGGTGGTGAACCGCCGCGTCGAGGTCTTGTCCCCGACGACCGCCTTGATGGTGTGGGCACCGTCCGCGATCGACGTCGTGTCCACGTCGGCGCGCTTGCCCAGCGCCGGCAGCGCCGAGCCGTCCTGGGCGGTGACGTCGAACAGGACCATCGCGGTGAGGACGCCGTTGAAGCTGCTGCCGCAGGTGCCGTCACCGATGTACGTGGTGACGGGCGAGCCGGCGGGGTAGGTGGCCGAGCCGATGGTGACGGTGGTCTGTGCGACCGAGCGGGTCAGCCGGGTCGCCTTCGCGCCGCTGGGCAGCAACTCGAAGTCCCGCAGCGTGAAGTCGTCGAAGTTGTCGCAGCCCCCCGGCTTGGCGCTGCCGTGGTCGCTGCCGGCCACGAACTCCAGGGAGTTGACGCCCGGCACCAGCCACTCGTTCGGGAAGGCGAGGTTCGCGACCTCCTTCTCCCACATCCCGATCTCCAGCGGGATGCCGTTGACAAGCACCGTGTTGTCGTACCCGTTGTCGCTGCCGTTGCCACCGACGAACACCTTCAGGTGCGCGTCGCCGCCGGCGGCGAGGGTGTCGACGGTGCGCGTCGTCGGCGCGTCCGCGACGGTGAAGTGGAACTCGGCCTCCTTGTTCGCACCGCAGGTGCCGTCGCCGAGCGCCAGGGACGCGGCGGTCGTCTCCGCCTTCGTCACGGTGGTGCCGCTGGTGGTGATCAGGTACGTGGTGCCGGGCGTCACCGTGCCCGCCGTGCTCAGGGTGAGGCTGGTGGCCTCCCGGGTGAGCTTGAAGTCGTCGTGGTTGGCGCAGGTAGCGCCGTTGAGCGTGCCGTTGTAGTCACCGGTCTTGACCTGGACGACGTTGTCGCCGAGGTGCAGGAACCGGTTCGGGAACGCCAGCTTCACGGCCTCCGCGCCGAGCGCGCCGTAGTCGCCGCCGAGGTCGACCCGGTGGCCGTTGACCAGCGCGTAGTTCTGGTAGCGGGCCTCGACCGAGTTGCCGGCCTCGACCGCGAGGCCGAGGGTGGCGGTACCGGCGGCAAGCGTCTCCGCGTTCTCGGCCGGCTTGTCGTCGATGGCGAGCGACTCGACGCTGTCCTTGCCCGCGGTCGCGAGCGCGGCGATCACCGGCTGGGTTCCGCGTACGCGGGCACCGTCACCGGGGGTGATCACCGCCGCGCCGGCCGGGGCGTTGTTGACGTCGACCGTCACGCTCGTCTTCGCGCCCGACTGGGTAGTCGCGCTGACGGTGTGCGTACCGTTGGTGAGCTGTGTGGTGTCGAGGTCGGTACGCAGGCCCGAGGTGCTGCCCGGCTCGCCCGAGACGACGAACGTCAGGTCCTGGTTGAGCAGCTTCGCGGAGCTGCCGCAGGTGCCGTCGCCGAAGCTGTAGCTGAACAGGTTCTGTTCACCGTCGGCGACCACACCGAGCAGGCTGAGGCTGATGCTGCTCAGCGCGTAGTCGTCGTAGTTGGGGCAGCGGCCACCCTCGCCGTTCGGCAACTCCTCGTAGCCGACGGCGGTCTTGGTGGTCGAGTCGACCCAGTTCGCTCCGGCGTGCACGGTGATGGTGTTCGCTCCCGGGCGCAGCCAGTCGCCCGGGAAGTCGAGGGTGCCTACCTGCCCACCGGCGATGTCCGGGAGGTAGACCCGGTCCGCCTCGGCCGTGTGGGCGTTGACGGTGACGTAGTTGCGGTAACGCGCCTCGGTGCCGTTGCCACCCATCTCGAAGGCGAAGTGGGCGGTGCCGGCGGTCTTGTCGGCACTGATCTTGTCGCCGTCGACCGCGAGCGTGGTCACCGAGTCGTTCTCGGTGACCGGCTCGACGACGACGGGGAGCTTGCCCTCGACGTTCTGCCCGCTGGCCAGGTTGATCAGCGGGGTGTTTCCGCTGGTCGGGGTCGCCTGCGCGCCCGCGAGGGTGGGGTTGAGGGCCGTTGCCGGTCCGGCGATGAGGATGAGCGCGACGGCGGGCAGGATGCCGCGTGTTCGCTTCCTCCGCGCACGTGGTTCGTGCGTCATGCGGGGTTTCTCCTTATTGATGGGTCAACGTGGACGCCACCGACGTGCAGAAACCCGCCACGACACTGCGAGGCCGAGCGGTTGGGGCCATGCCAGCGCTCCGGTCCACAGGTGCTGTGGCACGCCGGCGGGCGCGGCCGTTCGCTGACCCTGCCGGCTCTGGGCGAACTCGCCAGCCAAACCGGATGAGAGCCGGACGCTGTACGGGTGAACAGTTAGTTGATCAACAGCATCAGGCAGCGCGGAGCTGGTCACCGGCCCCCGGCATCCTGAACACGGCGTGCGACGTGCCCACCTGCCGTTCAGAGCACCCGGTTCGCCTGCTCGGCGGCGACGACCGCGTCCCGCTGTGCCGGGTCGAGGTTGGCACTGATGACCACCGACGCGCCGGCGGAGAGCGGCGCGAGCAACCACTTCAACGGCTCCTCGTGCTCGGCCGCGTCGACCAGCAGCCGATCACCGGCACGCAGGTCCAGCATCTCGGCGATGCCCTGGGCGACAGCGCCCCACTGGCCGTAGGTGGTGCCGTCCGCGGTGGCGGGGTCCGACGGGTGGATGGCGGTGTGGTCGGGCGTGGTGTCCGGGTGACGGAGCACCTCGGCGGACCAGTCCAGCCATCCCAACGGCACGTCGGCCAGCGGCCCCGGTCCCGTGCCGACGAGGTAGCGGTGCGGCGCGTCGGGCACGTCCTCCAACCAGTCGTCCTGCCGCTGCGGTGTGACGAGGACCGCGTCGAACGGCCGGTCACCGCCCGCTTCGAGGACCGGCAGGCCCGCCGTGGCGCGCGGCCGGAACGACACCGCCAGGCCGCAGGCCCAGGCGCCCAACAACACCGCTGCGGTACGCCAGTGCGGAGGCAGCAACACCGCTACGCGGCTGCCGGGGCCGAGCCCGCAGCCGTCCCGCAGCAGGCCCGCGCTTCGGGCCGCCCAGGAGCCAACCTGCTGGGCGGTCAGGTCGACGCGCTCACCGATCGCCTCGTCGCGGTAGCTCAGCATCGGACGCTCGGCTTCGACGGGTCGGGCCGCCAGGTCGGCCGTGACGGTTGGCTGCATCTCCACGCTCCCCGGGTCGAGTCGGCACCACAGTACTCAACGACTGTGGTCGCTCCCGCCCTTCGCCCGCTGTTCACGTCGCCGCAAGCTGATGCTCCCCGACAGGTGTCAGCCTCCGTGCGGGTACGACCTAATGGAGGAAGTCCTTGACTCTCAGAAGAGCATTCACCGCGCTCACCGCAGCCGGTGTCGCCGCCGCCAGCCTGGCCGGGGCCACCCCCGCGTCGGCCGGCGCGCACCATCACCCGGGCCCGTCGCTCGCCTTCGACCGGGTCGCCACGTACCCGGTGTTCCAGAACCGTCCGGCCGGCGAGGACCCGACGACCGCGACTGTCGCCGAGATCTCGGCGGTCAGCGAGGACGGTCGCACCCTGATCCACACGGACGCGCTGGCCAAGCGGATCGGTTTCCTGGACATCTCCCGTGCCGACCGGCCGCGCGGCCTCGGCACGCTCTCCCTGGCCCAGCTCGGCGACGCCGAGGACGAGCCGACGTCGGTCGCGGTGGTCGGGAAGTACGTGCTGGTAGTGGTGAACACCAGCGTCAGCTTCACCGAGCCGTCCGGTCGGCTCGACGTGATCGAGTTGGCCAGCCGCAAGCGGGTGGCCAGCTTCGACCTGGGCGGTCAGCCCGACTCGATCGCGATCAGCACTGACAAGCGGTACGCCGCGATCGCCATCGAGAACGAGCGGGACGAGGAGGCGACCCCGCCCGGCGGCGAGGAGGGCGACCTGCCCCAGGCGCCCGCCGGTTTCGTGCAGATCGTCGACCTGGCCGGGAAGTCTCCGGCCGGTTGGCGGCTCCGGCCGGTCGCGCTGACCGGCGCCGACGGCAGCGCGCTGCCCGCGCTGGTCCAGGCGGGCCTCGCCGCACCGGCCGACCCCGAGCCGGAGTACGTCTCGATCAACGGCCGGAACCAGTTGGCCGTGACGCTCCAGGAGAACAACGGCGTCGCCGTGATCGACCTGCCCACCGGCCGGATCACCACGGTGTTCAGCGCCGGCACCGCCACCATCAGCGGCATCGACACCAAGAAGGACGGTGTTATCGACCTGACCGGCAGCATCACCGACGTGCCCCGCGAGCCGGACGCGGTGGCCTGGGTCGACGACCGCTATCTCGCCACGGCGAACGAGGGCGACTGGCACGGCGGCACCCGAGGCTGGTCTGTCTTCGACAGTCGTACCGGTCGCGTCGCCTGGGACGCCGGCAACACCTTCGAGCGACTCGCCGTCACCTACGGGCTGCACAACGAGGACCGGGCCGGCAAGAAGGGCACCGAGCCGGAGGGTGTGGCGGTCGCCGAGTACGACGGCGTGCGGTATGCGTTCGTCGGCTCCGAGCGGAGCAACTTCGTCGCCGTGTACGACCTGAGCAACCCCACCCGCCCGGTGTTCCGGCAGGTCCTGCCGACCACGAACGGGCCGGAAGGGCTGCTGCCCATCCCGTCGCGCGGGTTGCTCGCGGTCTCCAGCGAGGAGGACGACGCTTCGGTGAACGTGCGGGCGTCGGTATCCCTCTTCCAACTGGGCAAGGGCACGCCGACGTTCCCGAGCATCGTGTCCGGCACCGATCCGGCCGGCGCACCGATCGGTTGGGGTGCGCTCGGCGCGTTGAGTGCGGCCCCGGGCACGCGGGACCAGCTCTACAGCGTCACCGACGCGGCGTACAGCCAGACCCGCATCCTCACCATCGACGCGAAGCGGACGCCCGCCGTGATCACCGGCGCGCTGCCGGTGCGGGACGCGGCCGGCGCTCCGGTCGGGTACGACGCGGAGGGCATCTTCGCCCGCCCGCAGGGTGGCTTCTGGCTCGCCGTCGAGGGGGCCAAGGGCGCGGAGAACAAGCTGGTCCGGCTCGACGCGGACGGCGTGACCCGGCAGACCGTGGCGCTGCCCGCCGAGGTTGCCGCCGGTCTCGCTAAGCAGGGCCTGGAAGGCGTCACGGCGACCACCGACCGGCAGGGCCGGGAGATCGTCTGGGTGGCCGTGCAGCGGGAGTTGAGCACCGACCCGACCGGCGTCGTCCGGCTCGGCCGCTACGACCTCACCGCGGGCACCTGGAGCTGGTTCGGCTACCAGCTGGGCACCACCACCGTGCCGGGCGACTGGATGGGCCTCTCCGAGATCACCGTGGTCGGCGACCGGTTGGCGGTCATCGAGCGGGACAAGCTGAACGGCCCGGCCGCCACTGTCAAGCGGATCTACACGGTGCCGCTGCCCGGTGCGGCGGCGACCGGCCCGCTGACGGTGCTGCCGAAGACGCTCGCCGTCGACGTGCTGCCCACGCTGCGCGCCACCAACGGCTGGACCCAGGAGAAGCTGGAGGGTCTGACCGTGGCCGGCAACGGCGAGGTGTACGCGATCACCGACAACGACGCGGTGCAGAACGCCACCGGCGAGACGGTGCTCCTGCGGCTCGGCTCCAGCCGAAAGGTCTTCGGCCAGCGCTGATCCGCCAGGCCCGGCGTCCGCAAGCGTGGACGTCGGGCCGCACGGTTCCCACCGTCGGCACCCGTCAACGGGTGGGTAGTTCCGGGCCGCCGTCGAGCAGGGGCGCGAGCAGGTCGTCGTACTCCTCGACCCGGGCCAGGACCTCGGCGGCGGTGAACTGGCGGACGGCCGGTCTCCGGCCACGGGCCCCGGCCTCGACCTCGTCCCAGGTCAGTGGCGTCGACACCGACGGCACCGACTGGGCCCGCAGGGAGTACGGCGCCACGGTGGTCTTCGCCGCGTTGTTCTGGCTCCAGTCGATGAAGACCTTGCCCGGTCGGAGGTTCTTCGCCATCTTCGACACGATCAGCTTCGGGTGGGCCTGCTCCAGCTCCTGGGCGATCCGCCGGGCGTAGGCGGAGACGTCGTCCGACGACTGGGTGCCGGCGATCGGGCAGCAGAGCTGCATGCCCTTCTTGCCGGAGGTCTTCGGGTACGACTCGATCCCGTCGTCGGCGAGCCGGTCGCGCATCAGCACCGCCACCGGGCAACACTCGGCGAGCCCTGCCGGCGGCCCCGGGTCCAGGTCGACGACCATCATGTCCGGGTGCTCGCCCACCTTCCACTGCGGCGTGTGCAGCTCCAACGCGGCCAGGTTGGCCAGCCAGACCAGGGTGGGCAGGTCGTCGGCGACCACGTAGTCGATGGTTTCCCGGCCCTTGGTCGACCCGGGCGCGGGCAGGTTCTCCACCCGCACCCAGTCCGGGGTCGCGGCCGGCGTGTTCTTCTCGAAGAACGACTTGTCGTCCACCCCGTTGGGGAAACGGATCCGGGTGACCGGTCGGTCCCGCAGGTGCGGCAGCAGCACCGGGGAGATCCGGGTGTAGTAGTCGATCACCTCGCCCTTGGTGAAGCCGGCCGCCGGGTAGAGCACCTTGTCCAGGTTGGACAGCTCCAGCGCGCGGCCCTCGACGTCCACCCGTAGCCGCTCAGCCGGCATCGTCGACCTCCTCCGGGGGCTTGTCCGGGCGCAGCCGCAGCACCCGGGGAAAGCGCAGCCGACCGTCGGGGGTGCGCTGGCCGTACTTCACCTCCACCACCACCCGGGGTTCTACCCAGATGGCGCCCCTGGCATCCTCGCGCGGCACACCGGGCGCGAACGGTGACGCGCCGGACCGCAGCGGCTCCAACTCGGCGAGGAGCTGCCGCTCGATGGCCGCGCCGATCCCGCCGCCGACCCGGCCGCGGTAGATCAACCGGCCGTCCGGGCCGGGCACACCGACAAGCAGCCCGCCGATCCGGCGCGCACCCGGTCGCCAACCGCCGACGACGAAGTCGCCGGTGACCTCCAGTTTGACCTTCACCCAGTCCGGCGAGCGCACCCCCGGGCGGTAGACGGCCCCGACCCGCTTGGCCATCACCCCCTCCAGACCGTGCTCCCCCGCCGCCTCGTAGGTGGCCGGCCCGTCGGCGAACATGGGCGGCACCGCCCACCGGGGGCCACCGAGCCCGAGCGCGTCAAGGGCTGCCCGGCGGCGCTCGTACGGCAGGCCGGTCAGGTCGTCACCGTCCAGCCGGAGCAGGTCGAAGATCATGTACGTCACCGGCATCACCGCGGCCAGCCGGGCCGCCTTGTTCCGGTCCCGGACGTGCATCCGCTCGGCAAGTGCGGTGAACGACGGCTGCCCGCCCTGGCCGAGCAGCACCACCTCACCGTCGAGCAGCGCGTCGTCGACCTGCTCGGGCAGGGTGGCCAACTCCGGGTACGCGGCGGTGATCTCCACGCCGGAACGGGCATACAGGTGCTGACCGCCACCGGAGATGTCGGCCAGGGCCCGCACGCCGTCCCACTTGAACTCGTACGCCCAGCCGTCACCCGCCGGGAGCGGCCCGGTCATCGCGAGCATCGGCTTGAACGGCGCGCCGGGCACGACCCGACTGTAGTAGCAGGCCGAACACCTCGCGTCCGGTTCTTTCGGATGCGAGCATGGTCGATACCGGGGAAGGGAGCGCAGGATGCGTGCCATCTGGAAGGGAGCCGTGTCGTTCGGGCTCGTCTCGATCGGGGTGAAGCTCTACTCCGCGACTGAGGAGAAGGACATTCGGTTCCACCAGGTGCACCGTGAGGACGGCGGCCGGATCCGCTACAAGCGCACCTGCTCGGTCTGCGGCGAGGAGGTCACCTACGACGACATCGCCAAGGGCTACGACATCGGCGGCGGTGAGATGGTGATCCTCACCGACGAGGACTTCGCCGACCTGCCGCTGACCAGCTCCCGCGCCATCGACGTGCTGGAGTTCGTGCCGGCCGAGCAGGTCGACCCGATCCTCTACAACAAGGCGTACTTCCTCGAGCCGGAGGGCGCGGCCACCAAGCCGTACGTGCTGCTGCGCGACGCGCTCATCGACTCGGAGCGGGTGGCGATCGTCAAGGTGGCGCTGCGCCAGCGGGAGCAACTGGCCACGCTACGGGTCCGCGAGGGTGTGCTGCTGCTCAACACCATGCTCTGGCCGGACGAGATCCGTAACCCGGACTTCGGCTTCCTCGACGAGGACCTCAAGGTGCGCCCGCCGGAGCTGGCCATGGCCAGCTCCCTGATCGACTCGATGACCGGCGAGTTCGAGCCGGACGTCTTCACCGACGACTACCGGGCCGCGTTGCAGGAGGTCATCGACGCCAAGGTGGAGGGTCGGGAGGTCGTCCAGCCGGAGGAGGTCGAGGAGGCCCCGGCCGCTGCGGTGGACCTGATGGCCGCGTTGAAGGCGTCGGTGGAGCGCGCCAAGGCGGCTCGCGGTGAGCAGCCCGCCCGCGGTGGCGGCGGCGGCGAACCGACACCCATCTCCTCGGCCCGGTCCGCCCAGAAGGCGGCGGAGAAGAAGGCCGCCAAGGCCCCCGCGAAGAAGACCGCGGCAAAGAAGACCGCCGAGAAGAAGGCGGCCGAGCCGGCGAAGAAGACCGCCGCCAAGAAGACCGCCGCGAAGAAGGCGGAGCCGGCGAAGAAGACTGCCGCCCGCAAGACCGCACCCCGCAAGAGCGCCTGACCGGTACGGCAGCGACAGCGGTGTCCGCCGCGCCGGGTACGCTCCGCCGGCCGCTGGCGACCCGGAGGAGCCCCCATGTCGTACACCCCTGATCTGGACCGGTTGCTGACGCCCGGTGCCCGCTTCACCGACGAGCACGGCGGGTACCTGATCGAGGTCCACCCGGTGGGCGACATCGTGTTGCCGACCGGCCAGGTGGTGGGGTGCGACCCGCTGGTCTGCCCGGAGGCCGAACCGTTCACGGTCACCGTGCCGCCGGGCCGGCACCCCGCCCGCGCCTGGGTGGCGGTGGTCCTCCGGGAGGACGCCGAGGTGGACCGACGGGTCGCCGCGTTGGAGCTTGTCGTCTCCAGCGAGCCGACGGTCCGCTGGGAGCCGGCCGTCGCGGGTGACCAGGACGTCGCCACCCTCGGCGCGGACGACTACTTCGGGTACGGGGTGGACGCCGGCGTCGGCACCCTCGCCGACCCGACCGCGCTCACCGTCCTTGAGGGCTGGGACGAGGACCGGGTCGAGGAGGTCTTCATCCCGACCGAGCTGCCCTCGTCCCCGGTGCCAGGGCTGATCACCGCCGTGCTGGACGAGGCCAGCGGGGCCAACGTCGTCACCGTGACCAGCGGCTGGGGCGACGGCTGTTACGGCACCTGGATCGGTCGGACCGCCGACGGCCGGGTCACCTCGTTCGTGACCGACTTCATGGTCGTACCGGAATAACCGCCCGGGAACGGTCCGGAACTGTCGCGTTGGGCGATCCGAGGCGTGCGCGGCGGGCACGGTAGGCCGCGGTGCGGGTACCGTGTGCGTCGGCTTTCCCCCCGGCACCGGGTGCCGGCCACACTTCGCAGCAGGGAGTCGACGACGTGAGCGATCGGACGCAGCAGAAGGGCCCGGACCAGAGCCCGGCGACCAAGTCGGGGCGCCGGTTGGCCGCCCAGTTGGCGGCGAAGAAGGCAGCCGACGCGAGGCGGAAGCGCAACGCGTGGATCAGCGGCCTCGCGGCCGTCGCCGTGGTCGGGGTGCTGATCGGCGTCTTCGTGACGATCGGCGGGGGCGACGACAAGCCCAAGACCCAGGCCGACAGCACCCCGTCCGCCTCCGCCCCGGCGCCCGACGAGGCTGGCGCGCCCCCCGCTCCGCAGTTGCCCGAGGGCGCCGACCCGGCACTGGGCACCAAGCCGACGGTGACGCCGGGCACGGGTGACCTCACGAAGCTCGCGGTCACCCCGCTGATCAAGGGCACGGGCCCGGCCGTGAAGAAGGGCCAGAACATCACCACCAACTACGTGGGGGTGTTCTACAAGGACGGCAAGGAGTTCGACTCCTCCTGGAAGAGCGGGCAGCCGGCCACCTTCCCGATCGGCGTCGGTCAGGTCATCCCCGGCTGGGACCAGGGCCTGGTCGGCGTGACCGTGGGCAGCCGGGTGCAGCTCGACATCCCGGGCGAGCTGGCGTACGGCAACGACGAGGCCGCCGGCGGCGGACGTCCGACCGGCCCGCTGCGCTTCGTGGTGGACGTGCTCGCCGCCCAGTGACCTGTCCGGGTCGTCCCGGTTGTCGCCGCGACGCGATGGAGTTGTTCACATGGGGCTTCCGGCCCGTCACCCAGCGGCAGTAGGTTCGGCGTCACCCCGGGCGGTTCACCGCCCGGGGTGAGCATTCCGGAACCGGGGACGCGGAGGTGCATGTGACGGCGCTGGACGAGTCCGGGCGCGCCGCCCGGTCGATGTGGGCGTACTTCGAGCCGGTGCACGCGGTCACCTACCTCCACCCCCGGGCCCGTGCCGCGTACGAGGCGGTGGGGCTGCGCGGTTACTGGCGTGGATACTTCGCGGGTCGGGCCGCGCCGCTGGGCGCCACCGAGGCGGCCCCGGTGGTCGCCGCCTTCTTCAACTTCGCGCCACCGATGGTCACCCGTGCGCTGCCGGCGGTGTGGCGGCTGGCCACCCCACAGGAGGCGCTGCGCGCCCGCCTGACCGGTGCCGTGCAGGCGCTCGCGGAGCTGACCTACGAGCTGCCGGAGTCGCACCTGGTGGAGGCCGCCGACCTACTCGAGCGGGCTGCTGCGGCAGCGCAGACCGCCGGCCGGGTGCTCGGCGCGGCCAACGCGGCACTCCCGGCCGGCGAGTACCCGCTGGCGCGGCTGTGGCAGGCCGCCACCACGCTGCGCGAGCACCGGGGGGACGGGCACGTGGCGGCGCTGGTCGCCGCCGGGCTGGACCCGGTGGAGACGCTGACCGGGCGGGTCGCTCTTGATGGCGCGCCGCCGCAGTACCTGCTTGGCCGGGGCTGGTCGGAGGAGCAGTGGCACGCCGCCCGCGAGCGGCTCATCCAGCGGGGCTGGCTGACCGGGGACGGCGCGGCCACCGAGCACGCCCGGGCCGGGTTCGAGGCCGTCGAGGACGCCACCGACCGGGCCGCCGCGCACCCGTGGCAGGCGCTCGGCCCCGCCGACACGGACCGGCTCCGGGAGCTGCTGGAGCCGATCGCCCGGGCCGGCCACACCCTGCTCCCCGAGGGCAGCCCGCTCGGCCTGCCGGCGTTGCCCGGCTGACCGGGCAGCCGTCGGTCGGGCAGGATGGGCCCGTGACGGATGCGGTGGTCTTCGACCTGGACGGCGTGATCGTGGATTCCGAGCCGGTGTGGGAGGAGGTCCGCCGGGCGTACGTGGCCGAGCACGGCGGGACGTGGCAGCCGGACACCCAACGCCGGTTGATGGGGATGAGCACCGGCGAGTGGGCCCACTACCTCAGCGGCGAGCTGGGGGTCGGCCGCACCGCCGAGCAGGTCGCCGTCGAGGTGGTCGAGGAGATGGCCCGACGCTACCGGGACCACGTACCCCTCATCGACGGCGCCGACGAGGTGGTGCGCCGGCTGGCCGCACGGTGGCCGCTGGGGTTGGCCAGCTCGTCGCCGACCCGGCTGATCGAGGCGGCGCTGACCGCGACCGGCCTGACCGACGCGTTCGGCGCGACCCTCTCCACCGAGCAGACCGAGCGCGGCAAGCCCGCACCGGACGTGTACCTCAGTGTGGCCCAGCGCCTCGGCGTCGACCCGACCCGCTGTGTGGCGGTGGAGGACTCGTCCAACGGGGTGCGCTCGGCTGCGGCGGCGGGGATGCGGGTGGTGGCGGTGCCGCACGGCGCGTACCCGCTCGATCCGGACGCCTCGGGGTTGGCCGTGGTGACGCTGAACGCGATCGGCGAGCTGACCCCGGAGCTGGTGGACGAGCGGGGTTGACCCGGACCGAGCGGGGTAGAGACCACGGATGAAGGCCATCGTGTACGAGCGCGGGGGCGACCCTTCGGTGCTTGGTCTGGTCGACCGTCCGGTGCCGGAACCGGGTGCGGGCGAGGTCCTGGTGCGGATGGCGGTCGCGGGAGTGAACCCGACCGACTGGAAGGCCCGCCGCAACGATCCGCCGGCCGGGTGGCAGATTCCCGGGCAGGACGGCGCGGGGGTGGTCGAGTCGGTCGGCGAGGGGGTCGATCCGGACCTGATCGGTGAGCGGGTGTGGGTCTGGGAGGCCGCCTGGCAGCGGCCGTGGGGCACGACTGCGGAGTACACGCTGGTGCCGGTCCGGCAGGCGGTACGCCTCGGCGACGCCGCGTTCGAGCTGGGCGCCGCCCTGGGCATCCCGTTCCTCACCGCGCACCGCTGTCTGACCGCCGGTGAGTTCATGCCGGACACGCTGCGGGCGGGCGCGCTTGCGGATCACACGGTGCTGGTGCAGGGCGGTGCGGGCGCGGTCGGCAACGCCGCCATCCAGCTCGCCCGTTGGGCCGACGCCACGGTGATCGCCACGGTGAGCAGCGCGGAGAAGGCGCAGCTCGCGGCGGCGGCCGGCGCGTCCTTTGTGATCGACTATCGGGAGCAGGACGTGGTCGAGGAGGTCCACAAGATCGCCCCCGACGGGGTCCACACGATCGTCGAGGTCTCTCCGGCCCGCAACGCCGCGACCGACGTGCAGGTGCTGCGGCACGGCGGTGCGGTCTGCATGTACGCCGACAGCGGCGGCGCCGAGGTGAGCATCCCGATCCGGGCGATGATGGCGCCGAACGCGCGCTGGCAGTTCGTGCTCGTCTACACCGAGCCGAAGGCGGCCAAGGCGCAGGGCGTGAAGGACGTGGCGGCGGCGGCCAGCCAGGGTGGCATCCGGGTGGGCGCGGACGCCGGCCTGCCGCTGCACCACTACCCGCTTGCCGAGGCGGCTGCGGCGCACCAGGCGGTGGAGGACTCGACGGTGGGCAAGGTGCTCATCACCACGAGCGACGCCTGATCGGGTCGCTGACAACCCGATTTCCCCGTCAGCAGGACAGAAGCGAACAACTTTCGCAACAATGACGGTGCGGGTCATCCCGTGTGGAGCGGGCGGCCCCGGCGCGGTGCGAACGCCGGGGCCGCCCCTGGGGAGGGTTGTTCAGGAGTACTCCCGCCCCAACAGGCGACAGTGCCCGGGAAAACGTTACGGGGCTGTCAGCTCCCGGACAGTCAGCTCACCCTCGGCGTACCGCGAACGGACGACCTTCTTGTCGAACTTGCCCACGCTCGTCTTCGGCACCGTGTCGATGAACGCCCAGCGCTCGGGCAACTGCCACCGCGCCACCGACCCAGCCAGGAAGTCCCGCAACTCCTCGGCGGTCACCGAAGCGCCCTCCCGGACCACCACGGTGGCCAGTGGACGTTCGTCCCATCGCTCGTCCGGGACGCCCACCACGCACGCCTCCAGCACCGCCGGGTGGGCCATCAGCGCGTTCTCCAACTCCACCGACGAGATCCACTCGCCCCCGGACTTGATCACGTCCTTGGCGCGGTCGGTGAGCGTGATGTACCCGTCCGGCGAGAGGGTGCCCACGTCACCCGTACGCAGCCAGCCGTCGCGGAACTTCTCCTCGTCCGGGGCGTCGTCACCGACGTACCGCGCGGTCACCCACGGCCCCCGGACCTCCAGCTCGCCCACGGCCTCGCCGTCGGCGGGCATCGGCTCGCCCGACGGGCCGACGATCCGCGCCTGCACGCCCGCCGGCACCCGCCCCTGCGTGTAGCGGTAACGCCACGCCTGCCCCCCGGTCACCCCGGCGGGCGGACGCGAGACCGACCCCAGCGGGGACATCTCGGTCATTCCCCAGGCGTGGATGACGTCGATGCCGTGCCGCTCGTCGAACGCGTGCATCAGCGCCGGCGGGCACGCCGAACCGCCGACGATCACCTCACCGAGCGAGGCGGTGTCCACGTCGTGGGCGTCCAGGTAGGCCAGCAGGTCGGTCCAGATGGTCGGCACCGCGCCAGCCAGGGTGGGCCGCTCGGCGGCGATCATCTCGGCGATCGGCGCGGCCTGGAGGAACCGGTCCGGCATGATCAGCGACGCGCCGGAGAGGAAGGCCGCGTACGGCAGGCCCCACGACATGGCGTGGAACATCGGCACGATCGCCAACTCCCGGTCGGTCGGCCCGAGACCGAAGCCCTCAGGCATGCACACCTGCAACGAGTGCAGGTAGATCGAGCGGTGCGAGTAGGCCACGCCCTTCGGGTTGCCGGTGGTGCCCGAGGTGTAACAGAGCGCCGCGGCGTCGCGCTCGTCTACCTCCGGCCAGTCGTAGGTGTCCGGACGGTCGGCGAGCAACGCGTCCCAGTGGTGCACGGTGAGCCGGTCGCCGGCAGCCGTCACCAGCGGCGCCGGGTCGCCGCCACCGACCACCACGACGTGCCGCACAGTGGTCAGCTCACCGATCACCCGGGCCAGCAGCGGGATGAGCGTGCTGTCGACGAGCACCACCCGGTCCTCGGCGTGGTTGGCGATGTAGACGACCTGGTCGGGGAAGAGCCGGATGTTGAGCGTGTGCAGCACCGCGCCCATGCTCGGCACCGCGAAGTAGGCGACCAGGTGCTCGTTGTTGTTCCACATGAAGGTGGCGACCCGCTCGTCGCCGGTCACCCCACACGCGTCGCGCAGCCCGTGTGCCAGCCGGGCCGCGGCGCGGCCCACCTCGGCGTACGTCATCCGGCGGGGCTCGGCGCCCGTCCAGGTGACCACCTCGGCCGTGCCGTGCACCCCTGCGCCGTGGTCGAGGATCCGGGAGATCTGCAGAGGGGCGTCCATCATCGTGCTACGCATGGGTAACAAGCTAGTGTCGGCGGTCACACGTTGGGAACCCCCGTAAGTTGTCGCAGGTGAGCATCTCCTGGGCCGACTCGTACGTGGGGCAACTGCGGGCAATCGCCGGTGATCGGACGCTGATGTTCGTCGGCGCCCGTGCCGTGGTGAACGACGACGCCGGACGCGTCCTGCTGATCAGACGCTCGGACAACGGCCAGTGGGCCATGCCGGCCGGCGCGATGGAGTTGGGCGAGTCGATCGCCGACTGCGCCGTGCGTGAGGTCCGCGAGGAGACCGGGCTGCGGGCGCTGCGGGTCTGCGCGTTCGCCCTCTACACCGGCCCGGACCGGACGAGCACCAACATGTACGGCCACACGTACCAGGTGTTCACGACGGCGTTCAAGGTGGAGGAGTGGGACGGGCAGTTGGCCCGGGTCACCGACGAGACCACCGACGCGGGCTTCTTCGCCCGCGACCGGTTCCCCGCCCCACTCTCCACCTCGGTCGTCGAGACTCTGGCCGACCTGGACGTCTTCGAGCAGACGAACCGGCTGATCCTGAAGTAGGTCGCCTTTACTGCGGCAGTCGGAGCCCGGCGAAGAACCCTTCCTGGATCCAGTTCGGGTACGAGACCGGCAGCTTGGTGGCCTCGTCCAGCTCGGTGAGGTCCTGCTCGGTCAGGGTGAGGTCGGAGGCGGCGATGTTGTCCACCAACTGGTCCAGCTTGCGCGCGCCGACGACCACGCTTGTCACGGCGGGCCGGGACAGCAGCCAGGCGATCGCGACCCGGGCCGGGCTGACGTCGTGCCGCTCGGCGACACCCTTGAGCACGTCGACCACCCCGAAGGCGTGCTCCGGGTCGAACGGCGTGAAGCTGCTGTAACCGGGCTGGGCGCTGCGCGCGCCGCTGTCGGCGACGGCGCCGTCCCGGCCGACCTTCCCGGAGAGGAAACCACCGGCGAGCGGGCTCCAGACGGTCAGCCCGACGCCCTCGTTGAGCGCCATCGGCACCACGTCGCGCTCGACGTCCCGACCCAGCAGGGAGTAGTACTCCTGCACCGAGACGAACCCGGCCAGCTTCTCCCGGGCGGAGATGCCCAGCGCCTTGGAGATCTGCCAGGCGGCGAAGTTGGCGGCGCCGATGTAGCGGACCTTCCCCTGCCGGACCGCGTCGTCCAGCGCGCGCAGCATCTCCTCCATCGGCGTGATCTGGTCGAAGTTGTGGATCTGGTAGAGGTCGATGTGATCGGTGCCCAGCCGACGCAGGCTGTCCTCCAGGTTCTGCATGATGTGCAGCCGGGAGGTGCCGACGTCGTTCGGGCCGGGGCCGGTCCGGGAGTGCACCTTGGTCGCCAACACGACGTCGCGACGCCGCTTGCCGAGCGCCTTGCCCAGCAGTTCCTCACTCTCGCCGTCGCTGTAGCCGTCCGCGGTGTCGACGAAGTTGACGCCCGCGTCCAGCGCCGTGTCGACGATCCGCTGCGCCTCGGGCAGCGCCAGGCCGCCGAGGGTTCCCCAGAGCGGGTGCCCGCTGCCACCGAAGGTCATCGCGCCGAGCGAGATCTCCGAGACGTACACCCCGGTGTTGCCCAGCAGTCGGTACTTCACGTGTGTTGCTCCTCGTGGTGGGTCGGAGGCCGAGGTCAGGCACTCCGTGGTCACTATGTCGGACACTGTGTCCGGCAGCGAGCGTACGTCGCCCGACCCACCCCCGGCCACCTAGGATTCCGGCTATGCCCTCGATCACCCGCCGCCGCCCGCGCAACCCCGACGGACGTGCGGCCGTCGAAGCGCGGGTGCTGGCGGCCACCGAGCGGCTCCTGAGGGAGGGCGTCCGCTTCACCGACCTCGGCGTGCAACGGATCGCCGCCGAGGCCGGCGTTGCGCGGTCGACCTTCTACACCCACTTCCGGGACAAGACCGAGTTGCTCATGCGCCTCGCCGGCACCATGCGGGAGAGTTCGTTCGACCGCACCGGCGAGTGGAATCCCGGCGGTCCTGGCGATCCGCTGGCGCGGTTGACCGAGGCCTTCGCCGACGTGATCCGGATCTACCGGACATACGCCCCGGTGTTGGCCGCGGTCAGCGAGGTCGCGACCTACGACGAGGCGGTCCGGGAGTACTGGGCGGCCGGGCTGGAGCAGTTCGTGGCCCGCACCGTCGAGCTGCTCCGCGTCGAGCAGCAGGCCGGGCGTACCCCCGCCGACCTGGACGTGGTCATCGCCAGCCGGTTGATCGTGATCGGCGGCGACCGTTTCCTGGCCGACCACGTCAGCACGACCCCGGCCGACGCGGAGACCGACGCGGCGGCCGCCCGGGAGTTGGCCGCGACCTGGTGGTACGGCGCCTACCGCCGGCCCGCCTGACCGCCGACGGCCCCGCCGACGTCGGCCGCCCGGCCGCCCCGGAGCGACCCGGGACGGCCGGTGTCGGGACGTTCAGATCATCGTCTGGGACTTGGCCTCCATGTCGGCGGCGGCCTCGTCCTTCGACTCGCGGGTCAACGGCTTGCCGCCCGGCGCCGGGGCCTCACCGCCGAGCGGGTCCGCCCCACCCGTGGCACCCTGCGGGCCGGCACCCCGCAGCTGGGTGTTGGGCAGCATCAGGGTGACAAGCACCGCCACGATCGCGATCAGGCCGGCGGTCAGGAAGACCATGTCCAGCGCGTCGACGAAGGCGCCCTGGATTGCCGCGCGAACCGGCCCCGGCAGGGCCAGGATGGTGGCCGGGTCGTTGATCGAGATGTTGGTGCCGCCACTCGCCGCCACGGCGGCCTGCTCCTGCGGCGGTAGCTGCGCGATCGCACCGGGCAAGCGGTCGGCGAGCCCGCCGGTCAGCCGGGACGACAGCACCGTGCCGAGGATCGCCACCCCGAACGAACCCCCGAGCGACCGGAAGAAGGTCGCCGAGGAGGTGCCGGCGCCCAGGTCGCGTACGGAGACCGCGTTCTGCACCGCCAGGATCAGCGACTGCATGCACAGACCAAGCCCGATGCCGATCACCACCATGAAGCCGAACGCCACCCAGAGCGAGGTGGCCACCTCCAACTGGGTGAACAGGAACATGCCGGCCAGGAGGGTCGCCGAGCCGGCCACCGGGAACCACTTGTACCGCCCGATCCGGGTCATCGCGCGACCGGTCAGGATCGAGGTGATGATGATGCCGGCCATCATCGGCAGCATCAGCAGACCGCTGCGGGTGGGCGACGCGCCCTTCACGATCTGCAGGTAGAGCGGGATGAAGATGATCGAACCGAACATCACCAGACCGATGATGAGCAGGGCGGAGTTGGCAAGCGCGAAGGTGGCGCTCTTGAACAGCCGCAGCGGCAGGATCGGCTCGGCCACCCGGGCCTCCTGCAGGACGAAGAGCACCCCCAGCACCGCGCCGACGACGAAGAGCGTGATGATCACGCCGGAGCCCCAGGCGTACTCGTTGCCGCCCCAGCTCAGCGCGAGCAGCAGCGCACTCACCCCGGCCACCAGCAGGCCGGCACCGAGCCAGTCGATCGAATGGTCCCGACGTTCGAACGGGATCAGCCGCATCACGTGGTAACAGACGACGATGGCCAGGACCGCGAGCGGCACGTTGATGTAGAAGATCCACCGCCAGTCGGTCTCCGCGAAGTAACCACCCACCAGCGGCCCGGCGACCGACGAGATCCCGAAGACCGCGCCGAACAGGCCCTGGTAACGACCACGCTCCCGGGGTGACACCACGTCCGAGATGATGGTGAACGCGAGCGTCAACAGACCACCGGCACCGAGACCCTGGATACCCCGGGTGACGATCAGCTGGGTCATGTTCTGCGACAACCCGGCCAGCAACGACCCGACCAGGAACGTGCCGATCGAGAAGAGGAAGACCGGCCGACGCCCGTACAGGTCGGCCATCTTGCCGTAGAGCGGCGTCGAGGCGGTCGAGGCGAGCAGGTACGCGGTCACCACCCAGGAGTAGTGGTTGATACCGCCCAGCTCGCCCACGATCGTCGGCAGTGCCGTACCGACGATCGTCTGGTCCAGCGCGGCAAGCAGCATGCCGGTCATCAGGCCCAACATGAGCAGCCGGATCTGCTGACGGTTCAGCACCGGCGCGTCGGAAGCTTCGGTGGTCATGTGCCCTTCTATCCCGACAGCCGGAGAACATGCGCCCCACCGCCCAACCCGATGGCGTTGATCATGAAGTTGTTGCCACCGCGCGCCGGGAACGGCCGAAACAGGTCGGACGGGTTCGTACCGGTCAGTGCCCATCGGAGGCCACCTGACCAGCGGTGGACCGGCCGGCGCGCAGGTTTGTCCGGGAGGCCGCTGGGGACCCGGGGAGGCATGGCAGGAGCAGCAGCGGAACAGCGCCGGCTCGCCACCGTCGTGGAGAGCTGGCTCGGACGCCCAGTCCTGATCGTCGGTGATGCCATGTTGGACGAATGGCGGTTCGCCGAGTCCGACCGGCTCTGCCGGGAGGCGCCCGCCCCGGTCCTCACCCTGCGGCGGCGGATCTCGGCCGCCGGTGGGGCCGCGAACACCGCCGTCAACGTCGCCGCCCTCGGGGGCCGGGCCGTCCTCGTGGCACCTGTCGGCGCCGACGTCGCCGGGGACGAACTGCACGACTGCCTGGACCGCGCGAGTGTCTGGGACCGCACGGTCAACCAACCCGGACGGCCCACCCCGGTCAAACGACGGATGCTCGCCGGTAACCAGATCCTGCTGCGGGAGGACTCCGGCGACCCGGAGGACGCCCTGGACCACGACGGTGTGACCCGGCTGCTCACCGCCCTGAGCTGCGCCACCGAAGAGTTGCGCGCCGCCGCCGGTGGGGAGGCGCCGACCCTGGTGGTCTGCGACTACGGCCTGGGCGCGCTGCCGGCACCGGTCCGCGCGTGGCTGGTCAGCAACCGCGAGCGGTACGCCACTGTCGCGCTGGACGCCCACGACCTGGCCGACTGGCGGGGCCTCGCGCCGACAGTGGTCACCCCCAGCTTCGCCGAGGCGACCCGGCTGTTGGCCCGTGCGGGCGGCACCACCCGGCCGACCGGTGGCACCGAACTGCACCTGGAACACCCGCACGGCGACCCGACCGACGGTCCCTCCGAGATGACCGCGGGCGCCGCCCCGGGCGCGGTACGCGCCGACGACACCACCGCCGCCGAGCCGTCCCGACCCGGACACCCGGGACCGATCGGCGAACCCACCCCGGGGGAGGGACGGGTGGCACTCACCGGCGACGGGCTCAGCGTCACCGGCACCGGCGTCACCGTGAACACCCGGGCCGGTGAGGGCGTCGACCGCGCCGTCCTGGCCGAGTCGCGCCTGGCCGAACTTCGTGCCCACACCGGCGCCGACGTGGTCGCGGTGACCCTGGACACCGAGGGCGCGGTGGTCGGCGGCGCCGACGGGGAGCCCCGACGCAGCCACAGCACCCCGGTGCCGGCGAGCCACGCCGTGGGTGCCGGCGACGCGTACCTGGCGGCCATGACGTTGGCCCTGGCCGCCGACGCGCCGCTGCCGACCGCCGCCCAACTCGCCCAACTCGCGGCCACCATCACCGTCTCGGACACCGGGACCTGCGTGTGCCGGCGGGACGACCTGCTCGCCGCGCTCGACCAGCCGACCGACACCACGGGCCACCCCGCGCTCGTCGGCGGGGACGAGTTGGACACGATCGTCGCCGAACACCGCGAGGCGGGACGGTCGATCGTCTTCACCAACGGCTGCTTCGACGTGCTGCACCGCGGGCACGTGCGCTACCTGGAGCAGGCCCGCGCCTTGGGCGACCTGCTCATCGTGGCGGTCAACTCGGACGGCAGCGTACGACGTCTGAAGGGCCCGGACCGGCCGGTCAACCCGGCCGAGGACCGTGGTGCCCTGCTCGCCGCGCTGGCCTGCGTGGACCACGTGGTGCTCTTCGAGGAGGACTCACCCGCCGCGCTCCTCGAGGCGGTCCGACCGGACGTGTACGTCAAGGGCGGCGACTATCCGCCGGAGCTGGTGCCGGAGGCGCCGCTGGTGCGGCGGCTGGGCGGTCAGGTGCGCACCCTGGGGTACGTGCCGGACCGCTCCACCTCGGCGATCATCGATCGGATCCGTTCGCACAGTCAGGACCCGTCGCCACAGCTGACCGACCGGGAGCCGGACCCGTCGCTGCGCACCCGCACCCAGGCGTCGTGAACCGCCCCCTCGACCTCGGCACCCCGGCGGAGTTCCGCGCCGACCGGCTCGTCGACGTGCTGATTCCGACCCGGAACCGGCCCGCCGAGCTGGCTGTCACCCTGGGCGGGCTCGCCGCCCAGGAGGGGTTGCCCGGTTTCGGGGTGGTCGTCAGCGACCAGTCCGACGGGGATCCGGCGTACGCGCACCCCGCCGCAGCCACCATGGTCCGGGCGCTGCGCCACCGGGGTCACCCGGTGCTGCTGACCCGCCGGCTGCCCCGACGGGGGTTGGCCGAACACCGGGCGTACCTGCTCGCCGCCTCGGCCGCCCGGTACGTCCTCACCCTCGACGACGACATCTGGCTCGAACCGGGGGCACTGCACCGGCTGGTCACCGCGATCGGCGAGCTGGGCTGCGGGTTCGTCGGCAACGGCGTGCACGGGCTCTCGTACGCCGACGACGTGCGGCCGGACTCGCACGGCCACTACGAGGAGTGGGCTGGCTCGCCCACCCCCGAGCGGATCCGGCCCGACACTCCGCAGTGGAACCGGGCCCGGATCCACTCCGCCGCCAACCTGCTGCACATCACCGAGCAGTTGGCGCTGCCGCCGGGCGAGTGGCGGGCGTACAAGGTCTCCTGGATCGGCGGGTGTGTGCTCTACGACCGGGCCAAGCTCGTCGACGCCGGTGGCTTCGACTTCTGGCGTCGCGTACAGGAGAAGCACCAGGGTGAGGACGTGGCCGCCCAGCTCGCCGTGTTGGCCCGCTACGGCGGGGCAGGCATCGTGCCCAGCGGCGCCTACCACCTGGAGTCCCCCACCACGGTCACCGACCGGGACGTGGAGGCGTGGGAGGTCGTCCTCGCCGAGGAGGACACCCCGCAACCGGCCTGAGCGGCGTTACCGGGGCGGAAGCAGCTCCCGGGCGGCCTCCAGCACCTCGGTCACCGGCACGTCGGTGACGAAGGAATCCCGGTGCGGGCACTCGCCGTCGCCCGGCCGGTGCGGGTAGATGCCGGGCGTGCAGTCCACCCCGCAGACCGGGCAGTGCACCGTCCAGGAGCAGATCGGCCGGTGCCGGCCGCGCAACGGGCTCGCCGTGTTGATCAGGTTGCCGACCCAGAAGATGCCCACGGTGGGCGCACCCACCGCGGCGGCCACGTGCAGCGGGCCGGTGTCGTTGGAGACGACGAGGGCGCAGTCCGCGTAGCAACCAAGCAACCCGCCGAGGCTGAGCGTGCCCACGAGCGGTCGTACCGGCACCCCGGCCGCCGCGACCACCCCGTCCACCACCTCCTGCTCGGCGGGCGTGCCGGTGACAAGCACCTCGTACCCGTCCCCGTGCAGCGCCCGGGCCACCTCGGCGAAGCGCTCGGCGGGCCAGCGGCGGCGTGTGTCGGAGGCGCCCGGATGCAGCGCCACCCGGGGCCGGTCGGCCGGGCCGAGCACCCGGGCCGCCTCAGCCCGATCGGCGTCGGTCACCGTCAGCGTCGGCACGATCGTGGTGGCAGGTGCTCCCACAAGTGCCACCACCTCCAGGTAGCGGATCACCTCATGCTGGTAGTAGACGTACCGGAGCCACCGGTCCAGCGGCGGCGCGTCGTCGGCGCGCAGGCCGACAGTCACCCGGGCACCGAGCCGGCTGACCAGCGGGTTGGAGTTGGCGCCGCCACCGTGGATCTGCACCGCCAGGTCGAAGCCCGCACCGGCGGCAGCGGCCAGAAAGTCGTCGATCGACGACTCCGGCTCACCCGGGTCCGGCGTACGGATGCCGGGTGCCGGCGGCACCACGAGCACCCGGTCCACCGGGCCGGGCCGGTCGCGCCAGAGCTTCGCGTGCCACGGCGCGCCGAGCAACACGATCTCCGCCGAGGGGTACGCGGCCCGCAGCGCGTCAAGCGCAGGCAGGGTGAAGATGAAGTCGCCGAGCGCATTGGCGCGCAGCACGGCGATCCGCCGCACGTCGGGAAGGCGCTCGGCGGCCGGGCCGAGCACGGACGAGGTGACCACCCGACCCGCTACGGCCGGTCGATCTCGCCGGCGGTGTCCGGGCGGTGCAACTCCCGGTCCGCAGCGGGATCGGCCGGCATCGGCGTACCCGTGGAGTGGTCGCCGGAGCGCGGCCCGGTGCGGCCCACGGTGATGGTGCGCGGCGCGGGCCGGGTCGCCCGAGGCAGGCGGACCCGGAGCAGGCCGTGGTCCATGACCGCGTCGATGGTGTCCGGGTCGACCCGCGACGGCAGGTTGATCCGGTACTCGAAGCCACGCGTCTCGAAGCCGCCGGGGATGCCGTGGTCGGCGTTGACCTCCGCCTCCGAGCGGGCCCGCACGCACAACTCGCGGTCGTCCAACTCGACCGCGACCTCCTCCGGGGCCACCCCGGGCAGCCGGACGACGACCTCCCAGCCGTCCGAGGTCTCGGTCAACTCGACGTCGGACGCCCCGGCCCGGCCACCGACCAGGCGGCTCAACTCGGCGCGCAGCGACTGCAACTCTCCCATCGGGTCCCAGCCCTGTTGCCGGCTGCCCCGCCAGCCCCGACCGAAGCCACCGGACTGCTGCTCGCTCATCACATCTCTCCGATCCGCTGGGCGGCCGTCGGCGGCCGTAGTGAGCTGGGCGCGTCCAGGCCGGCGTCACTGTCGACGCCCACACCGAGCCGGTCGACCAGCTCGCCACCGAGCCAGGCGCTGATGCCGAGGATCGCCACCGCGACCACCTCGATGGCGATCAGTGCCCCACCGGCGGCTCGGGAATCCGCGTTGAGCCGAACCGCCCACACGGCGGCGAAGAGCAGGATCACCGCGACGTTGGCCCCCGCGTGCAGCAGGCCCACCCGCTTGGCGCGGGTGCCGCTCGGAATCGCCAGCAGGTCGAACGAGCCGGCCGCCGCGGCGAGCAGCCCGCCGATCAGGCCGACGGTGATGTTCCAGTAGGCGACCTCGCCGAGGAAGTCGGGACCACCAACGGTGTCCACCACGTCGAACAGCACCGCCGTGGCCAGCAACGCGACCGGGAACATGACCAGCATCGGATGGACCGGATGGCCCAGTACCTTGAGTCGGCTCTCCATCTCCCGGCCTCCACTGGTCGGCGTCCTGCGAACGGTCACGTGCGGCGGGCGCGTCGGGTGAGCCCGTACCCCCGCCGACCTGGCACAAACCTCGCGCTGGTCACGGCGGCCTAGGCTGACGACCGGTGGCGCCCGCCACCGGATCAACGGCTCAGGGAGGACCAACGTGACGGTGGAGATCACCTCGCACGAGGAGTTACGCGAACTGCTCGGCATGCCGAACGCACGGGCCGCCAACAAGCAACGCACCCGCCTGCACGAGCGGGACCGCGAGTGGCTCGCCGCCTCGCCGTTCTGCCTGGTGGCCACGGCCGGCGCCGACGGTAGCTGCGACGTCTCCCCCAAGGGCGACCCGGCCGGGTTCGCCCTGGTGCTCGACGACAGGACGATCGCGCTGCCCGAGAGGCCGGGCAACAAGCGGGCCGACGGCTACCACAACATCATCGACAACCCGCACGTCGGACTGCTCTTCCTCATCCCCGGGCGGACCGACACGCTGCGGATCAACGGGCGGGCCCGGCTGGTCAGCGACGCGCCGTGGTTCGACGACATGCTGGTCAAGGGGCACCGGCCGGTGCTCGCCGTGGTGGTGGAGATCGAGCAGATCTTCTACCACTGTGCGAAGGCGTTCCTGCGGTCGGCGTTGTGGAAGCCGGAGACCTGGCAGCCCGACGCGCTGCCGACGCGGGCACGCCTGGTCAAGGAGGTCGAAGCGCCCAACGAGAACCTCGAGGACCTGGAACGGTACTACGGCCCGGAGTATGCCACGAAGATCTACGCCTGAGCTGCGCCATCGGGCCGACTCGACTGACCTTCGGCATCCGGCTCGTCGTCACCCCAGCCGGCCGGGTTGCCGAACGACTCCCGGGAGATCCCGGAGCCGGTCTCCGGCCACGAACCGAACCGGTCGTTGTGCAGGTGCGCGAAGAGGTAACACATGCCTTCGCAGTCGGCGTCCGGCAGCGCCATCGCGGGGTCGGCACGAACGGCTTCGTAGTAGGCCCGACCCAGGGCGACGATGAACCCGCGGGCGTAGAGGAAGCCGTCGTCAGACCCGTCGGTCACCTCGTGGATGTCCTCCCGATCGATGTCGTGCAGCTTGCGCTCCACCACCCGGTCGAGATCCGTCAGCTCCGGCCCGGTCAGCTCGGCGGTCAACTGCCCGAGCCGGCCCAGGAAGGCATCGAGCCAGGCGTCGATCGCGTAGGACGGGCCGTCGTCGTCGACGTCATCGCCGTCATCAGCGGCGGGGTCACGCTCGACGAGGGCCTGACGCAGCGCCGAGGGCTCGGCGCCCAACTCGGCCCAGGCCGCCTCGATGAGGGCCCACAGTCGGGCCTCGTCGGCGGGGGTGGGCAGCGTCCCAGGTGCATCGGTGGTCACGGTCACCGCCGGACCATATCGACCGGCACCGACACTTTCGGTTCGCCAGCGACCTGCCCGGCATGATCATCGAGGCCGGCCGCAGGGCTAGCGTTGCCGCCATGAGCGTCGACGGTTGGCTGGCAGACACCCGCACCTCCTACGACACGGTAGCTGTCAGTTACGCGCATCTCGTCCGCGACCTCCTGGCGGACGCACCGTACGAACGGGAGGCCCTCGCCTCGTTCGCGGAGCTGGTGGCCGCCAACGGTGGCGGACCGGTCGCCGACGTCGGCTGCGGGACCGGGCGGATCACCGCCCACCTGCACACGCTCGGCGTCGACGCCTTCGGGATCGACCTCTCGCCCGGGATGATCGCGGTGGCCCGCCGTGATCATCCCGAGCTGAGGTTCGAAATCGGCTCGATGACGGACCTCGACCTGGCCGACGGCTCAGTCGCCGGCCTGGTCGCCTGGTACTCCCTCATCCACGTCCCCGACGACCGGATCGGCGAAGTGTTCGCTCACTTCCGGCGGGTGGTGCGTCCCGGTGGTCCCCTGTTGCTCGGCTTCCACGTGGGCGACGGGACGACCCTCAAGACGGAGGGCTACGGCGGCCACCCGATGAACGTGCACGTCCATCGTCGACAGCCGGCCGAGGTGGCGGCCTGGGTGCGTCAGTACGGGTTCACAGTCGATGCGCAGTCCACAGTCACCTCGGCGGAGAGCCGGCTCGGCGGGGTCGTCGTCGGTCGCCGTGAGGGCTGCGCCACCGACTCCGTCACCACCACGGCCGGGGAACACCTCAGGGGTTGAGGTTCATCGTGGCGCACGGAACCCACTGGCCGACCGGAGAGCCCGGCCGCCGGCCCACCAACCCACACGGCAGCGGGGCCGGCGCGACACCCAGCCGAGGAGCGATGGCGTTGTACGCCAGCCGACCCATCACGTCGTAACCGCCCGGCGTGGGATGCACGCCGCACTCGTCCAGATAGCCCTCGGGAACAGACTGGTAGTCGATCCAGGTCGGTACGCGGTCGCCGTACTCGTCTATCACCCGCATGCTGCGATAGATCGCGTCATTGACCTTGGCTTCGCTCGCCGGCAGCCAGGCAGGGCTCGGGCCCGGTGGCGTCGTGCAGCCAGTGCTGGGGTGCCCGGCGCTGTACTGCACCCAGGACGGGTACATGACGACGTCCGGGTCCAGGTCCAACGCGGTGTCGAAGAGCGCCCGGTAGGTGCGCTCGAAGGCGACGATCTGCGCCTCGCTGGCGGCCGACAGGTTGTTGTTGGTCCCGCAGTTCACCAGGATCAGGTCAGGTTGGTGCGTGGTGACCAGGCTGGCCATCCGCGACGACCAGTAGTTGCAGGTCACGCCGCCGACCGCCGCGACGACGAACTCGTGTGGGACGCAGCTCTGGTCGAGCAGTCGCCCCAGTTCAGCACGGTAACCAGCGGTCGCCGACTCGGTCATCGTCGCGCCCTCGGTGATCGAATCGCCCACGGTCAGGATCTTCGTCGTGGGTCGCCCCGGCACCGGACAGGCCGCAGCGGAGGTCTGCGCGGCGACGGGCTTCTCGGCCGGGATGGGCGAGCCGACCGCCGCGAGAGCGAAGGCGATGGCACCTAGCAGCACGGGACGCAACTTCATGGATTCCCCTTTGCCACCGACACGGCGGCTTGCTCGTCGTTGCCTGGAATCGGCGCTGGGCAGACTAACGAACCGGCGTGGCCGTGGCGCGCCGGTGGTTGTCGGGTTCGCGGGTGCCGGCGGCGGTTTCGTCGACCTCGGAAACGGCGGAAGCCCAGGTCAATGACCTGGGCTTCCGTGCCGAGCCGCCTGACGGAATCGAACCGTCGACCTACGCATTACGAGTGCGTCGCTCTAGCCGACTGAGCTAAGGCGGCAACGATCAGCAAGTGTACGGCACCCCGGCGGCACCGACCGACCGGGATACCTCCACGTACCTACCCGCACCAAGCGGACATCTGGTCGTTTGCCGGACAGCAGATGATCCAGGGCGGGACTACGCTGCGGCGGGTGAGCGACGAACGCGACGATTCCCCCCAGCCCGAGCGTCCTGACCTCCCGCCGGCCGGTGAACGCGTCGCGCACCGGCCGCGCAGCACCGACCCACTGGAGTTGGGCTTCACACCGCGCAAGCCGGTGCCGTGGCTGGCGCCGTTCCTGCTGATAAGCACCGGCATCCGGACGCTGCTCGCCGTGCTCTTCGGGGCGTACCTCGACAAGCGCGAGTTGCAGAACGCGTTCGGCGACGACATCTTCCGCCAGGTCGGGCCGGACGGTGGGCTGTGGCTCGACTACGTGGCCGACCTCGGTGACGGTTTCAACTCCACCTACTCGGTGGCGTACCTGCTGGCGCAGCCGGAACTGACCGTCGACGGGCACCGCCTGCCCCGGGCACAGACCCTGGTGATGGGCGGCGACCAGGTGTACCCGTCGGCGGCCTACGCCGCGTACGAGGACCGTTGCAAGGGGCCCTACCAGGCCGCCCTGCCGGTGGCGCCGGCCGAGAAGCCCACGCTCTTCGCGGTGCCGGGCAACCACGACTGGTACGACGGCCTCACCGCGTTCCTACGGTTGTTCGTCCGCTCCCGGGACCGGAACTTCGCGGGCTGGGCCACCGGGCAGTCCCGGTCGTACTTCGCCGTGGAGTTGCCGGCCGGCTGGTGGTTCCTCGGCGTCGACGACCAGTCCGGCTCCTACCTCGACGACCCGCAGCTTGCCTACTTCGACGAGGTGGCCCGGCGGCTCGGGCCGGAGTCCAAGGTGATCATCGCTGCGCCCTCGCCGACCTGGATCAAGGCCGCCGACGACCCCACCGCGTACGACTCGATCGACTACTTCATCCGTACGATCATCGATCCGACCGGGGCTCGGGTCCGGCTGCTGCTCTCCGGCGACCTGCACCACTACGCCCGATACTCGGGGCCGGACCGGCAGCTGATCACCTGCGGTGGCGGCGGCGCGTACCTCTACCCCACGCACAAGCTGCCGGAGCGCATAGAGGTGCCACCGCGGGACACGCTGGCCCGCAAGGCCAGCTCGGCCCGGCCGTACGACCTGGTGGCCCGCTACCCGGACGCCGCACGGTCCCGCCGCTACGGCTGGGGCATCTTCCCCCGATTGCCGTTCCGCAACCCCGGCTTCACGACGCTGCTCGGCATTCTGCACACGCTGCTGATGCTGGCCATGGCGGGTGCGACGGCGAACTGGGCCGACAGCACCGACCAGCGGCTGTTCAGCGTCCCGCTGGTGCTGATGGTGCTCGTGACGGTGCTGGCGGCGGCCCTGTTCGCCAAGCCGCCGAGCGCGAGCGGCAAGCGCCACGCGCGGCACTGGATCCTGGGCGTGGGCCACGGCGTGGCACAGGTGGCCCTGGCGGCGGCCGGCACGTGGGCGTGGTTGGAGTTGCCGTTCTACGGGTGGCCGTGGCCACTGCCGGCAGCCGCCGCAGCGGTGCTCTACGGCCCGGTCATCGGTCTGGTCGCCAGCCAACTGGTGGCGGCGTACCTCCTGGTGGCCAGCTCGTTCGGGGTGAACGTCAACGAACTCTTCGCCGGCCAGGGCATCGAGGACTCCAAGTCGTTCCTGCGGCTGCGCGTCGACCCGGACGGAACGTTGACCATCTACCCGGTGGGGGTCGACCGGGTCTCCCGCGACTGGCAGGTGAACCCCGACCAGTCCCCCACCCACAGCTGGCTGACCCCCAAATCCCCCCTAACCCCCCACCTAACCGAACCCCCCACAGTCCTCCGCTAAACCCCACCCCCACCCACCCCACCCCCAC
>NZ_JBSGIV010000069.1:0-32218 GCF_053605225.1 Micromonospora sp. NPDC003944 | reverse complement strand
ACTTCGACTCCTGCAGGCTCGTCGCGATCGAGATGACCGCGGCCCGCTCGGGCAGGCCGGCCTTCTTCGTAGCGGCGATGATCGCCTTGACGTTGCCGGTCTGCTCGTCGTTGAGGGTGATGTGCGACTGCTCACCCTGCGGCTTCGACGCGGTCTGCACGCTCACCGCGACCGGCTTGGCGTCGACCGGGTTGGCGTGGGCGGCGATCGGGCCGGCGAACACACCACCGGCGAACGCGAGACCGGCAACGGACAGCATGCTCTTACGCAAGATCGTGGTCATGAGGGGTAGCTCCTTCGGGGGTAAGGACACCCGCACACCTGTTACGGGTGTGAGCACCTCGTCCGGCGCTGCAGAAAAGGTTTGAGGGGGTTGGCGACCTGGCGAGCGGGGGCTCGTGGCGCCGGGTCCCTGTGTAACGACCGGGGGGCCGGGGTCATTCCGGGGTTGGCCCTGCGGTCGTTCGTGGGGAGGGTAACGACCGGGCGGAGGCCGCCATTCCCACCAACGACAGGCCCCCGCGAGGGCGGGGCGGCGGGTCGGTGGTGCTGCGATCGTCAGGGTGTGTAACGACCCCGGCCCGGCCACGATTCCGGCCCACCAATGGAGCCGGTCACACCCCCACACCGCCCATCGTCACACAAACCACCCAAACCACGTCGGGTGTGCGACGTCATCCGGCCTCACCCGCGAGATCCACTCGCGTTCATGAAAGTCGCGGTGTCCCGATCGCCCGGACACCGCGACATCAAGGAAGTCGAGTCGCTCAAGACCGGCTGAGGCGGTCACGGATCGGTCGGGTCGCATCAGACCAGTCAAAACGCCCACAGGCTCCTCGTGATCATCGAGCTCTGCCGCCACCGCCCGCGTGGGTGGGGGCTCTGCTCCGGGGCTGGGCGGCTCTGCTCCGGGAACTGGGTGGCTCTGCCTCGGGACTGGGCCGGCCCTGGCTCGGGCATTGCGGCTCCGCCCTGGGCTTGCGGCTTCGCCCCGGGCATTGGGGCTTGGCCCCGGGCTTTGGGGCTTGGCCCCGGGCTTTGGGGCTTGGCCCCGGGCTTTGGGGCTTGGCCCCGGGCTTTGGGGCTTGGCCCCGGGCTTTGGGGCTTCGCCTCGGGCTGACGGCTTCGCCTCGGGCTTGCGGCTTTGCCTCGGGCTTGTGCCTCCGCCTCGGGCTTGTGCCTCCGCCTCGGCCTCTACTGACGGATGCCCTGCTCAGGGGCCGGAAAATCGGTTGAGTTGGCGGGTTTGCGCCGGCAGGCTGGGGTTTCCGCCACCCCCATCCCGGAGGACTTTCCATGCGCCTGCTCCGTGATCTGTGGGGCACCTCGACCCGCCGTATGACGATCGTGGCCGTTCTGATCGTGCTGGGCGCCGCGGGGCAGGCGGGCGCATCGGCGCTGGCCGGCGCGGTGCTCGTGCATCGTTCGGTGGGCTTCTTCGCCGTACTGGCGGCAGCCCTGGTCGCCGTGGTCCTCAGCGACCTCGCGGTGAGTCTGCTGATGGCCGGCCTGACCGCCGACTGGTCCGCCGACGTGCGTCGCCGGCTGTGTCGCGTCGCTCTCGGGCAGGACCTGCCCACCCTGGAGACCACCCCGGTGGGCGAGTTGCTGGACCGGATCGACGGGGACGTCTATCAGGTGGCGTCGGCGATTCGTAACCAGGGCACCCGGCTCGCTCAGGGCCTCTGCGTCGGCGTGTTGTCGATGGTCGTGGCGCTGGCTGTGTGGTGGCCGGCCGGGGTCGCGATGCTGCTGCTCACCGTCGTGCTCGCGGTCGGTCTGCGCCGGCCCACGGCACGGATCGGCCCGGCGCGGATGGCCGAGGAGGAGGCGTGGTCCGACCTGGCCGCCGTGATGGAGGAGGCGGTGCACGGTCAGGACGACGTGCGCACCAGTCTCGCTCGCCCGTACGTGCTGCGGTTGTACGCCCGGCGGGCCGCTGCCGTGCTGTCCCGGGGCAGTGTGGTCTGGGTGTTGTCCGCCAAGGTGGCGACCGTGGCCACCGCGACGATCCGGGCTGGCATCGGCGTGGTGGTGCTCGGCGGGGCCTGGGCGTTGGCCACCGACCGGATCGACGCCGCCCGGCTCACCGCGATCTGGTTGCTCGCCCTGGCTTTCGGGGCGACCGCCGAACACGTCAGCCGGATGGTGCCGGAGATTCAGGAGGCTCTCGGCGCGTGGGCTCGGGTGCAGTTGCTCTCCAAGGCCCGGCAGGAACCGGTCGGCGGGGCCAGCCCGAGCGAGGGCGACGTGCGCATCCGCGACCTGACTTTCGGGTACGGCGAGGGTGGCCGGGGTGCGGCGCTACGCGGGCTCAGCCTCACCTTCGCCCGCGGTCGCTCGTACGCGCTGATCGGGCGGACCGGCTCCGGCAAGTCGACTCTGGCGAAGGTGCTCACCCGGGCGGTCGACGTGCCGCCGGGGACGGTCTTCCTCGGCGGCACCGACCTGTGCGACCTCGACGTCGAGCAGCTGCGCCGCTGGGTGGCGCTGGTGCCGCAGCGTACCGAGATCCTGGCCGGCACCCTCGCCGAGAACGTCGCGCTCTTCGACCCGGAGTTGCTCGACGCGGCGGCTCGGGCGCTCGACGAGTTGGGTCTTGCTGCTTGGATCGCCGAGCTGCCGGACGGGTTGACGACCCGGCTGGGCGAGGGCGGGCATGTGCTCTCCGCCGGTCAGGAGCAGTTGGTGGCGTTCGCCCGGATCCTGGTGCGGGAGCCGCACGTGGTGATCCTCGACGAGGCCACCGCGCGGCTGGACCCGGTCACCGAGGCGCGGGTGCAGCGGGCCACCGAACGACTGCTCCGCGACCGGATCGGCATCGTCATCGCGCACCGGCTCTCCTCGGTACGCCGCTGTGACGAGGTGGTCGTCCTGGCCGACGGCGCGGTGGTCGAGGCCGGTCCGTTGGAGACGTCGACGCGCTTCGCGGAACTCTTGGCGACCAGCCACGCCGCCGCGTACGCCACGGTGGCGTCGGCCGGTCGCACCGGCGTCGGCACCGACCTGCTCGTCGGCCCCGGCGACACCTGGCCGGGGGAGCCGGTGCCCGCACGGGGCGAGCCGGTCGCGGCGAACGAGCTGGGCGACGCCTGGCCGGGGGAGCCGGCACCCACGTTGGTCGAGCCGAAGGCGCAGGTCACGCTGGCCGAGCCGACAGCGCAGGCGACGCCAGCGACACCGCCGGACAGCACGCAGGGCGCGGTCGCGCCGGCCCGCGCCGACCCACCGCCACTGCCGCCGGAGCCGCCGGCCCGGACGCTGCGGGAGATCTTCCGACTCTGCACGAACGATCCCCGGTACGGAGCGGCGGCGATCACCCTGTTCCTCGGGCTCAGCCTGCTCGGGCTGGACGGCCCGGTGCTGCCGTGGCTCTGGGCGGACCTCGTCGACGGGACCGGCAACCCGTACCTGCCGGCGGTGGGGATCGTGGCCGGGCTGCTGATCACCCTGCCGTTGCCGTTCTACACCCACGTCTGGTTCCCGCAGTGGTGGGTGCGGCAGATGCTGCGGATCGGCCTTCGCCTGGTGCACGGCCAGACCGGGCCGCGTCGGGTCAGCTCACACACCCCCGCCGAGGTGGTGGCGCAGGGTGGCGACACCGAGCGGGTGGTGCAGCTCGCCGACAACGTGCTGGACCAGACCGTCGCGCTGGTGCTCGTGGTCGCCATGACGGCGGTCACCGGCAGCGTCGTACCCGGGCTGTTCTTCCTCGGCACGATGGTCGTCTCCGGGCTGGCGGCGACGTTGTTCGGGCCGAAGCTGGAGCGGGCGGCGCGTGCGACGGTGGCGGCGCGGGCCGCGTTCGCCACGGCGCTTGTCTCCGGGCTCTCCGCGGCGCGGACGGTGAAGCTCGCCGGCGCGACCACCGCCGTGCTACGCCACCTGGCGGGCCTGGACGTGCTGCGCAGCGACCGGCAGCGGCGGGAGATCTCGGTGCAGGTGTGGGCGCGCTCCACACCGTCGATGGCCAGTGGGATGTTGCCGATCGGCGCCTGGGCGCTCTACCTGAACGGCTCGCTCTCCGCAGGGGCGGTGCTGGTGGCCGTCTCCACCCTGGGGGCGGCCCGCTGGTTCGCCTGGACGACCGCGTCGTTGATCTCGCAGCTGCCCTCGGCGCGGGTCTGGACCCGACGCACCGTGGCGATGACCGGGGTGAGCACGTACTCCGCGGGCGTGTCGGAGGTCGACCTGACCGCCGGGACGGCCCCCGCGCCGGCCATGCCGCCCCGGCATCCGCTGCGCCGGCTGGAGCTGCGCGGCTTCGGGGTGGTGCACTCGGACGGGTCGGTGGCCGTGCGGGACGTGGACCTGACCGTGCAGCGGGGCCAGTTGGTGCTCGTTGTCGGGCCGGTGGGGTCGGGCAAGTCCTCGCTGCTGCGGGGGCTGGCCGGGATCGTGCACCACACCGGTGAGCTGGCCTGGAACGGTGACCCGGTCACCGAGCCGGAGCTGTTCCTGCGTCCCAATCAGGTCGGCTACGTCGGTCAGTTGCCCCGGGTGCTCTCCGGCACGGTGGCCGACAACATCGCCCTCGGGCACCAGGTGGACGCGGCCGGGGCGGTCAGCACCGCCCAGCTCGACCATGACCTGGCCGCCGCCGGTGGTGGGCTGGGCCTGCTCATCGGGCACAAGGGCACCCGGCTCTCCGGCGGGCAGTTGCAGCGGTTGGCGCTGGCGCGGGCGTTGGCTCCGCGTACCGAACTGCTTGTCGCCGACGACGTGTCGTCGGCGCTTGACGTCACCACCGAGCTGGCGCTGTGGCAGGCGTTGCGCGGTCACGGGGTGACGGTGGTCGGCTCGACCGCGAAGCGCGCCGCGTTGGTCCGGGCCGATCACGTGGTGGTGCTGATTGGCGGCACGGTGGCGGCCCAGGGCACCTGGCAGGACCTGGAGGGTGACTGGTCGCACCTGGCGGGTTGAGTGCCGACGGTCGGGCGGCTGCTCACCGAGCAGCCGCCCGACCGGAGGGATCAGGCGCGGGCGTACTGGGCGGGACCGGAGTACGCGACGCCGAGCTTCGCGGCGGCCCGGCGCGGCCAGTACGGGTCGCGCAGCAACTCCCGCCCCAGCAGCACCAGGTCGGCTTCGCCGCCGGCGACGATCTGCTCGGCGTGCTCGGGTTCCACGATCAGGCCCACCGCGCCGGTCGGCACGCCGGCCTCGCGGCGGATCTGGGCGGCGAGCGGCACCTGGTAGCCGGGGCCGAGCGGGATGCGCTGGTCCGTGCTCACGCCGCCGGAGGACGCGTCGACCAGGTCGACGCCGACGCCGGCCAGCTCGCCGGCGAGCACCACGCTGTCCTCGATCGTCCAGCCGCCCTCGACCCAGTCGGTGGCGGAGATCCGGGTCAGCACCGGCACGTCCTCGCCCACTGCGGCACGCACCGCGCGGGCCACCTCCAGGGTGAGCCGCATCCGGCCGGCCCGGTCGCCGCCGTACGCGTCGGTGCGGTGGTTGGTCAGCGGCGAGAGGAACTCGTTGAGCAGGTAGCCGTGGGCGGCGTGGACCTCCACGGCGGCGAAGCCGGCGTCCAGGGCGCGTACGGCGCTGGCCGCGAACCCGTCGACCACACCGGCGATGCCTGCCTCGTCGAGGCTCGTCGGCGTCCGGTAGCCGGCGGTGAACGGCTCCGAGCCGGGGGCGACGGGAGTCCAACCGCCCTCGGCGTCCGGCACACCGCCCGACTCCGGCGCCCACGGCCGGTAGGTGGAGGCCTTGAAGCCGGCGTGGGCGAGCTGCACGGCCGGCACCGCGCCGTGGGCGGCGACGAACGCGGTCACCGGCCGCCAGGCGTCGACGTGCGCGCCCGACCAGAGGCCGGTGTCCTGCGGGCTGATCCGGCCCTCGGGGAGTACGGCGGTCGCCTCGGTCAGCACCAGGCCGGCGCCGCCGACCGCGCGACTGCCGAGGTGGATCAGGTGCCAGTCGGTGGGCAGGCCGTCGGGGCCGGCAGAGTACTGGCACATCGGTGCCATGGCGATCCGGTTGGGCAGGGTGACGCCGCGCAGGGCCAGGGGGGTGAACAGGGAGCTCATGGGGACATCCTCTCGAAACGGCAACGGCGACGGGCCCCCGGGGAGGGAGGCCCGCCGCCGTACCGGCCGGTGTGATCAGGCAGGAACAGGGGTCAGGTCGGGCCGGGGCTCCGCTACCGGCTCCGGCTCGGTCAGGTCACGCCGGCCGGCGGACTCGTACGCGGCGCGGTCGAGGGTGCCCTCGCGGGCGGCGACCACTGTCGGCACCAGCGCCTGCCCCGCGACGTTGGTGGCGGTACGGATCATGTCCAGGATCGGGTCGATGGCCAGCAGCAGGCCGGCGCCGGCAAGCGGCAGACCCAGCGTGCTGAGGGTCAGGGTGAGCATCACGATCGCCCCGGTCAGGCCGGCGGTGGCCGCCGAGCCCACCACCGAGACGAAGGCGATCAGCAGGTAGTCGCCGATGCCGAGGTGCACGCCGAACACCTGGGCCACGAAGATCGCGGCGAGGGCCGGGTAGATGGCGGCGCAGCCGTCCATCTTCGTGGTGGCGCCGAAGGGCACCGCGAACGAGGCGTACTCGCGGGGCACGCCGAGGCGCTCGACGGAGCGCTGGGTCACCGGCATGGTGCCGACCGAGGAGCGGGACACGAAGGCCAGCTCGATCGCCGGCCAGGCACCGGCGAAGAAGCGCAGCGGGTTGAGCCGGCCGGCGAGGACCAGCACCAGCGGGTACACCACGAACAGCACGATGGCGCAGCCGACGTAGACGGCGGTGGTGAACTTCGCGAGAGGCGCCAGCAGGTCCCAGCCGTACGAGGCGACGGCGTTGCCGATCAGGCCGAGGGTGCCGATCGGGGCGAGCCGGATGACCCACCAGAGCGCCTTCTGGACGATCTCCAGCAGGGAGCGGTTTAGCGCCACGAACGGTTCGGCGGCCTCGCCGACAAGCAGTGCGGCGGCGCCGATGACGACGGCGAGGAAGACGATCTGGAGGACGTTGCCCTCGACGAACGCGCCGACCGGGTTGGTCGGCACGATGCCGGTGAGGAAGTCCGTCCACGAGCCGGTCTTCTTCGGTGCGGTGGCGCCACCCAGGTCGAGGGTCACGCCCCGGCCCGGGTTGGTGAGCAGACCGAGGCCGATGCCGATGCTCACCGCGATCAGCGCGGTGATGCCGAACCACATGAGCGTCTTGAGGGCGAGCCGGGCGGCGTTGGCGACGCCGCGCAGGCTGACCACGCTGACGACGATCGCGGTGAAGACCAGCGGCGGTACGGCCAGCTTGAGGAGCTGGACGAAGAGGCTGCCGACGGTGTGCAGGGTGCTGGTGAGCCAGCTCAGGTCGTTGGTGCGGGCCAGGAAGCCCAGCGCGACGCCGAGCACGAGGCCGAGCAGGATCTGCACGGAGAAGGGGATTTTGCGCAGGCTGAAGGGCATGAGGAGATATCCAATTGTCCGGTCCGATCGGGGTAGGCGTAGGAACGCGGCTAGACCGGACAGATGCCACTGGCCTGCAGTCGGAGATCGACATACAGGCGGACAGTGAGGCCCCAGACGTTGGTCATCGTTGGCCGACGATACGCCGATTCCCGCTCATTGGAAGGACCCGTCGGGGTGAGGCTCCTTACAGAGGGCCAGCGCGGTGGCGGTGCCCAGGCCCCAGAGCACCGCCAGGGCGAGGATCAGCCGTTCCAGCACCCCCACCACCGAACCTCGGCCGATCACCAGCATCGACAGCCCCACCGTGGCGCAGAGCGGCAGCGCCAACACGGCGGCGATGCCGGACAACCGGCGCACCGTCCGCCCGACCGACCCGGAGAGGGCCAGCGTGATCATGGCGAAGACCACCGCCGCGGTCGCCGCGATGCTCGCGCCACCGTGCACCAGATCCGCAGTCGTCGCCCGTTCGAACGGTGGCAGCGGGCAGCCGTCGGAGCAGGTCACCGCCCCGGAAACGGCGGTGAACACGGCACCGGTGGCGAGCAGCCCCGGTGCCGCCGCCCACACCCCGGGGGGCAGCGCCGCGCCGATCAGCAGCAACGCGCCGGCAAGGGCCAGGATCCCGATCCGGTACGTCGCGGCGTGCGCGCTGCCGGCGATGCCCGCCTCACTGACGTACCCGGTGAACCCCGGACCGGGACCGGCGACCACGGCGAGCGTCACCGCCACCGCACCGGCCAGGGTGCAGCCGGCCGCGGCGGACCCGGCGGCGCGGCGGGCGACGTCGCCGCGGGCCCTCCGCGCGCTCGGGGCGGCGGAGCGAACCGACTCAGCCACGCCCGTGCGGCGTGCTCCAGCCGGACTCGTCCGGCCCGAGTGGCACGATGCCGCTGGGATTGATCTCCCGATGGGTGCCGTAGTAGTGCCGCTTGATGTGGTCGAAGTCCACCGTCTCGCCGAAGCCCGGCGTCTGGAACAGGTCCCGGGCGTACGCCCACAGCACCGGCATCTCGGTCAGCTTGTTGCGGTTGCACGTGAAGTGCCCGTGGTACGCGGCGTCGAAGCGGACAAGCGTGGTGAACAGCCGTACGTCGGCCTCGGTGATCGCGTCGCCCATCAGGTAGCGCTGCCCGGCAAGCCGCTCGGAGAGCACGTCAAGTCGGGCGAACAACCCCCGGAACGCCTCGTCGTACGCCTCCTGGGAGGTGGCGAACCCGCACCGGTAGACACCGTTGTTGACGTCGGTGTGGATCTCGGCCATCAGCGCGTCCATCTCGGGGCGCAGCGCGACCGGGTAGAGATCCGGGGCGTCGGGCGCGTGCAGCGACCGCCACTCGGTGGAGAAGTCGAGGGTGAGCTGCGGGTAGTCGTTGGTGACCACCCGGCCGGTCACGGTGTCGACGAGCGCCGGCACGGTCACCCGGCCGGTGTAGTCCGGGTCGGTGGCCAGGTACGCCTCGGAGAGGAAGCTGACCCCGAGGACCGGGTCGAAGCCGTCGGGGTCGAGGGCGAACGCCCAGCCCCGCTCGTCCCGGATCGGGTCGACGGTGCCGAGCGAGATCGCGTCGTCCAGCCCGAGCAGGCCGCGCACGATCCTCGCCCGGTGCGCCCAGGGGCAGGCGCGGCACCAGATGAGCCGGTAGCGGCCGGCCTCCAGCGGCCAGCGGTCCTGCTCGTCCGGCCCGCCGCCGGGCGGGGAGGACGAGTCGGCGGTGAACCGGTTCGGCTGGCGGACGAACGCGCCGCCGCCGCTTGTCTCTGCGCTGAACTGGGCCCGGGCCATGCCGTCAACCTATCCGCTGCCGGCGCGGATATCCTGGCGGCCGGCAGCCCCCGCGACCCGGTGGGCCCGCCCCACCCCCGCCGTCTGCACCCCCTAAGGACTCGCGATGACCGTGGCATACCTGGTGGCCGGTGTCCGCACCCCGATCGGCAGGTACGCGGGCGCGCTTGCCGGCGTCCGCCCGGACGACCTGGCCGCGCACGTGATCCGTGAGCTGGTCGCCCGGCACCCGTCGGTGGACTGGGCGCGGGTCGACGACGTGGTGCTCGGCTGCGCCAACCAGGCCGGCGAGGACAACCGCAACGTGGCCCGGATGGCGGCGCTGCTGGCCGGCCTGCCCGAGGAGGTGCCCGGCAGCACCGTCAACCGGCTCTGCGGCTCGGGGCTGGACGCGCTCGCCACCGCCGCCCGGTCCATCGTCGCCGGGGACGCCGAGCTGGTCGTCGCCGGCGGGGTGGAGAGCATGAGTCGGGCGCCGTTCGTCATGCCGAAGGCCACGTCCGCCTACTCCCGTTCGGCCGAGGTGTACGACACCACGCTCGGCTGGCGGTTGGTGAACCCGTTGATGCGCGACGGGTGGGGCGTCGACTCGATGCCGGAGACGGCGGAGAACGTGGCCGCCGAGTACGGCGTCAGCCGGGCCGAGCAGGACGCCTTCGCGTACCGCTCGCAGCAGCGTGCGGCCAAGGCGCAGGCCGACGGCCGGTTCGCCGAGGAGATCGTGGCCGTGTCCGTGCCGGCCGGCCGGCGGGAGACCCGGCTTGTCGAGGTCGACGAGCACCCCCGGGAAACGTCGCTGGAGAAGCTCGCCGCGTTGCCCACCCCGTTCCGTGACGGCGGCACGGTCACCGCAGGCAACTCCTCGGGCGTCAACGACGGCGCGGTCGCGCTGCTGGTGGCGAGCGAGGCGGCGGTCGCCCGGTACGGCCTGACCCCGCTGGCCCGGATCGTCGGCGCGGCGGCGGCAGGCGTGCCGCCCCGGATCATGGGGATCGGCCCGGTGCCGGCCACCCGCAGGCTGCTCGACCGCGTCGGCGTCGAGATGGGCGCGGTGGACGTGGTGGAGCTGAACGAGGCGTTCGCCGCGCAGTCCGTGGCCGTGCTGCGCGAGCTGGGGCTGCCGGTGGACGCCGACCACGTCAACCCGAACGGTGGGGCCATCGCGCTGGGGCACCCGCTCGGCGCCAGCGGCGCACGGCTGGCGCTGACCGCAGCCCTGGAGCTGCGCCGTCGCGGCGGCCGCCGGGCTCTGGCCACCATGTGCATCGGCGTCGGTCAAGGCATCTCGCTGTTGCTGGAGTCAGCCGCCTAGAGTGGTCCACACCACACGACCCGCGGGTCGACCGGTGCTCGCGCACGCCGGGCCCCGGTGCCGTCCCGCGCCGCGGCGAGGAACTGGGGAGCACACTGATGCCGGACGGACTGCCCACCGAGATCGATCTGACCAGGCCGAGCGCGGCCCGGGTGTACGACTACTTTCTGGGTGGGGCGCACAACTTCGAGATCGACAGGCAGTTGGCTGAGCAGATCGCCAGCATGACCCCGAATCTCGCCGCCACCATGCGCTCCGGTCGGGAGTTCCTGCGCCGGGCCGTCCGGGTGCTGCTCGACGCCGGCATCGACCAGTTCCTCGACATCGGCTCCGGAATTCCCACCGTGGGCAACGTGCACGAGGTGGCGCAGGGGGTGAACCCCAAGGCCCGCGTGGTCTACGTCGACATCGACCCGGTGGCCGTCGCGCACAGTCGGGAGCTGTTGGCCGGCAACGAGCTGACCGCTGTCATCCACGCCGACCTGCGCGAGCCGGAGCGGATTCTCGCCGAGACCCGACAGCTCGGGCTGATCGACTTCAGTCGACCGGTGGGCATCCTGCTGGCCGGGGTGGTGCACTTCATCCCGGACGCCGACCGGCCCGAGGAGATCCTGGCCACCCTGCGGGCCGCCGCCGCGCCGGGCAGCTTCCTTGTCGTCTCGCACTCCACCTTCGAGGACCAGCCGCAGGAGATGCTCGACGCCCAGCGCCTCTCCGCCCGTACCGCCACCGAGATCACCCTGCGCTCCCGCGCACAGGTCACCGCCTTCTTCGGCGACTGGACCGTCCAGGAGCCGGGCGTGGTGCACATGCCGCTGTGGCGCCCGGACTCACCGTCCGACGTGGACGAGCACCCGGAGCGGTTCGGCGCCTTCGGGGGCGTCGCCCGGTACGACCAGCCCGTCGGCTGATCGCAGTGGCCGCCGTCCCGGACCCCGCCGGGGTCGACGCAGGCCCGGACCCCGCCGGGGTCGACGCAGGCCGGGACCCCGCCGGGGTCGACGCCGGCCGGGCCGCCACCCGGGGGTACGCCGCCGAGTGGGCCCGCGCGGTGCGCCGGCTCGGTTTCGTGCCGCTCAGCATGGCCGAGACCGAGCGGCTGCTGCTGGTGCACACCATCCGGCTGGCCCAGGCGGTACGCGCGGAGCCGTTCGACGCCCGCCCGGCCGAGGAGGTCGGGCGGGCCCTGGTGGAGGCGCACCTCACCGAGCCGCAGGCTCTGGAGTGGACGCTGCACGCTCTCGGTGCGGACTTCGCTCGGCGGGTCCTTGGCGACGGTGACCGACCTGCGGATCTCGCCGACCGGGTCGCGGCGATGCAGGGCGGCCTGGCCGCCGGGTTCGCCCGCGCACTGCGTGACCGCACCTTCAGCCAGCAGGAGCGGATCGCCAGGTCGGCCTGGCAGGCACGCGACGAGGTCGAGCAGGCGCTGCGCGAGAGCGAGGCCCGGTTCCGGGCGGTCTTCACCGGCGCCGCCATCGGGATCGGGATCGCCGGCGTGGACGGTCAGATCATCGACGTCAACCAGGCCTTCGCCGACATGCTCGGCTACTCGATCGAGGAGTTGCGCGACACCAACGTGGCGGGGCTGTTCCACGCCGACGACGCCGCCGGGATGTGGGACCTCTACCAGGAGCTGATCGAGGGCAAGCACGACGCGGCCCGGGTGGAGAAGCGCTACTACCGCAAGGACGGCACCACGGTCTGGACGGACCTGGCCGTCTCGCTGATCCGACACGAGGGCCGACCCCGATTCACCGTCGCGATGATCGAGGACATCACCGAGCGGTACGAACTCCAGCAGCGGTTGCGCTTCCAGGCGCTGCACGACCCGCTGACCGGGCTGCCCAACCGGACGCTCTTCTTCGAGACGTTGGGACGGGTGCTCGACACCGCGGGCGTCGGGCAGCGGGTCGGGGTGTGCTTCCTCGACCTGGACGGCTTCAAGGCGATAAACGACAGTCTCGGCCACGACCTCGGTGACCGGCTGCTCGTGATGATCGCCCGGAGGCTTGCCGCGTGCGTGGCCGACCACGGCCACCTGGTCGCCCGGATGGGTGGCGACGAGTTCGTGATCCTCGTCGACGGGGGAGACGACGCCGACGACCCGGTCACCGTCGCGGAGGCCGCGCTGGCCGCCGTCGCGGCCCCGGTCCACGTCGGTGAGCACCAGTTGGCCGTCTCGGCAAGCGTGGGCATCGTGCAGTGCCCCGCCTCCGAGACCACCGCGTCGGAGCTGATGAAGGCCGCCGACACCACGCTCTACTGGGCCAAGGCGGCCGGCCGGGGCCGGTGGGCGGTCTACGACCCCGAGCGCGGTGCCCGGGACATCGCCCGCTCGGCGCTCGTCGCCGGACTGCCCGCCGCACTGGACCGGGGCGAGTTCGTGCTGCACTACCAGCCGATCGTGTCGTTGCTCGAGGGCACCATGCTCGCGGTGGAAGCGCTGGTCCGGTGGGAGCACCCGGAGCTGGGCCTGATCGGGCCGGACCGGTTCATCGGCCTGGCCGAGGAGACCGGGCTGATCGTCCGGCTCGGCGAGTGGGTGCTGCGGCGCGCCTGCGTGGACGCCGAACGGTGGTGGCGGGAGTTCCCGGACGCCCGGCTGGTGGTGAGCGTCAACCTGGCCGCCCGGCAGGCCGACGACCCGGCCATCGTGGACACGGTCGCCGACGCGTTGCAGGCCAGCGGGCTGCCCGCGGAGCTGCTCCAACTCGAGTTGACCGAGAGCGCCGTGATGGGCAGCGCCGGTGAGCCCCTGCGCAGCCTGCACCGGCTCGCCGCGCTCGGCGTCCGGCTGGCGGTGGACGACTTCGGCACCGGGTACTCCAACCTGGCGTACCTGCGTCGGCTGCCGATCCACTGCCTGAAGCTCGCCGGTCCGTTCGTCGAGGGCATCCGGGCGGACGGCGCCGACGTGGCGGCCGACCACCGCGACGAACGGATCGTCGACGCGTTGGTCCGGTTGGCGCACGCCCTGGAGCTGTGGGTCACGGCCGAGGCGGTGGAGACCGGCGTGCAGGCCGAACGGCTGCGGTCGCTGCGCTGCGACACCGGGCAGGGCCGTTACTTCGGTGCGCCGGCCCCGGCCGACGCGATCACCGCCCGGCTGCGCGACGGTGTGGAGGGCGTGGAGCACAGTGGAGTGCCGGTGTGAGTGAGCGTGGTGAGCGCACCGGCTGGCGCGGCACCGTGACGCGGAGCGACGGCACGGAACGAAGCGGAGTGCCGGCGTGAGCGGGGAACCGTTCCGGTCCGGATGGTGGCGACGGAGGGCGGCGGCGTGGACCTGACGGACTCGCAGACGGCGGTGACAGTGGTGGCCGGTCTGGCCATCCTGGCCGGGTTGGCCGGTGTGGTGGTGCCCGGTCTGCCGGCGCTGCCGCTGTGCTGGGGTGGGGTGCTGCTCTGGGCGGTCTTCGGTGGCGCCGGTCTGGGTGGCTGGGCGGTGTTCGCGGCGGTCTCTCTGGTGGCGGCGGGCGGCGCCGTGATCAAGTACGCGTGGCCGGGCCGGAACCTGAAGCGCACAGGTGTGCCGACGTCCACGCTGCTCGTCGGTGCGGTACTCGGCATCGTCGGGTTCTTCGTGGTCCCGGTCGTCGGCCTGGTGCTCGGCTTCGTCCTCGGGGTGTGGGCGGCGGAACGGCTGCGCCTGGGCAGCAACCAACTGGCGTGGCCCTCCACCGTGCAGGCCCTGAAGGCCGCCGGCCTGTCGATGCTCGTGGAGTTCCTGGCCGGGATGATCATCGCGGCCCTCTGGGTGACCGGCCTCCTCCTGACCTGACCCCGACCCCCCTTTTTCCGTTGGTGATCAAGAGGTTTGCGTCGGGCGCGGCCCGGAATCTGACGCAAACCTCTTGATCACGGGGGAAGGGGGGTGGGGCGCGGGGCACTTTTTGGGTACGGCGGGACGCCGTACGTGAGAGAGAGGCGTGCCCCGCGCCACCGTGGTCGGGCGGTCCGAGCGCCCGGGGTGGGCCCTGATCGGGCCTGGTCACCGGTCCAGGATGCCGGCCGGGGCGGCCGGACGGCAACGCAATTAGCCCGACGGCGGTGAGATTCCCACCGACTACGTATTGACCGTCTTGATCGGCCGGGTCGACACTTTGCCCACTCGCACGCGGAACCACCTCAGGGAGGTGTGCAGTGGCCACGACACCCGTGCCGACCGCCGAGCAACCAATGGACGACGACGCCCGGCGGCTCGCTGAACTCGGCTACAAACAGGAGCTGCGCCGCAAGTGGAGTGGCTTCTCCAACTTCGCCATCTCCTTCTCGATCATCTCGATCCTGGCCGGCTGCTTCACCACCTTCGGTCAGGCGTGGAACAACGGCGGGCCCGTCGCCATCTCCTGGGGCTGGCCGCTGATCTCGCTGTTCATCCTGATCATCGGCTTCTGCATGGCGGAGCTGGTGTCGGCGTACCCGACCGCCGGTGGGATCTACTGGTGGGCGGCCACCATGGGCCGCCCGGTGCACGGCTGGTTCACCGGCTGGCTGAATCTGATCGGTCTGGTGGCGGTCACCGCCTCGGTCGACTACGGCTGTGCGACGTTCCTCAACCTCACCCTGTCGGCGCTCTTCGACGGTTGGGCCGGGACACTGCGTCAGGCGTTCGTCCTCTTCGTGATCATCCTGGTGTTGCACGGGCTGATCAACATCTTCGGGCACCGGATCATCGACGTACTCCAGAACGTCTCGGTCTGGTGGCACGTGGCCGGCGCGGCGGTCGTGGTGGCCATCCTGGTCTTCGTGCCCGACAACCACCAGAGCTTCCAGTTCGTGTTCACCGAGCGGTTCAACAACTCCGGCTTCGGCGACGGCGACATCGGTGGGCTGACGTTCTGGTTCTACGTGCTGCCGCTGGGCTTCCTGCTGACCCAGTACACGATCACCGGCTTCGACGCCTGCGCGCACGTCTCCGAGGAGACTCGGGGGGCCTCGCAGGCCGCGGCGCGCGGACTCTGGCAGTCGATCTTCTACTCGGCGGTCGGCGGCTGGATCCTGCTGCTGGCGTTCCTCTTCGCGGCCACCGACGTCGAGGCGGTCAACGCCGCCGGCGGCTTCTCCGGCGCGATCTTCGAGTCGGCGCTGACCCCGGTCTTCTTCAAGATCGTCATCATCATCTCGACAATCGGCCAGTTCTTCTGCGGCATGAGTTGCGTGACCTCGATGAGCCGCATGGCGTACGCGTTCAGCCGCGACCGGGCCGTACCCGGGTGGCGGCTCTGGTCCACCGTCGACCGCAACGGCACCCCGGTCAACGCGATCATCGGGGCCACCCTTGCCGGTCTGGTGCTGACCCTGCCGGCGCTCTACGAGAGCTCCGCCGGCATCCCGATCGCGTTCTACGCGGTCGTCTCCGTCGCGGTGCTCGGGCTCTACCTGTCCTTCCTCATCCCGATCGCGCTGCGACTGCGGATGGGTGACCGCTTCGTCCCCGGGCCGTGGACGCTCGGTCGCAGGTACAAGCTGCTCGGCTGGATCGCGGTGATCGAGATCGCGATCATCGCCGTCTACTTCGTGCTGCCGATCGTGCCCGCCGGGGTGCCCGGCAACGACGGCTTCACCTGGTCGGCGGTGAACTACGCGCCACTGGCCGTCGGCGGGGTGCTGCTGGTGGTCGCCGTCTGGTGGTACGCCTCGGCCCGGACGTGGTTCACCGGCCCGGTCCGTACCGTCGAACAGCCCGCGCCGGCCGACGGCCCGGCGCCGGCCGACGACCCGGCCTGACCGGCACCCGGCGGGACGGGCGTCGCTCCCGCCCCGCCGGGTTTGCCGCAGACCCTCGCGGGGGCATTGACGGTGATCCGGTTTGCCAGTAGACCTTGGTGATGGAGGCCCGCGAATGAGGAAAGCTCCGCTCACGCTCGAACAACTGCGGGTCGCCGTCGCCGAGGGCGAGATCGACACGGTGGTGCTGGCCCTGGTCGACATGCAGGGCCGGTTGCAGGGCAAGCGGTTCCACGCGCCGTTCTTCCTCGACCAGGTGGTGGAGGGCGGCAGCGAGGGCTGCAACTACCTGCTCGCCGTGGACGTCGACATGAACACCGTCGACGGGTACGCGATGTCGAGTTGGGAACGCGGCTACGGCGACTTCGCGATGGTGCCCGACTTCACCACCCTGCGCCGGGTGCCCTGGCAGCCCGGCTCCGCCCTGCTGCTGGCCGACCTGACCTGGCTCGACGGCTCCGGTGACGTGGTCGCCTCGCCCCGGCAGATCCTGCGCCGGCAGTTGGACCGGCTGGCCGAGCACGGGCTGACCGCCTACGCCGGCACCGAGTTGGAGTTCGTGCTGTTCCGCGACTCGTACGAGGACGCCTGGCAGCGGGGCTACCGCGACCTCACCCCGGCGAACCAGTACAACGTCGACTACTCGCTGCTCGGCACCGCCCGGGTGGAGCCGCTGCTGCGCCGGATCCGCACCGAGATGGCCGGTGCCGGGCTCACGCCGGAGAGCGCCAAGGGCGAGTGCAACCTCGGGCAACACGAGATCGCCTTCAGGTACGACGAGGCGGTGGCCTGCGCGGACCACCACGTGATCTACAAGAACGGCGCCAAGGAGATCGCCGCCCAGGAGGGGATGGCGATCACCTTCATGGCCAAGCCGAACGAGCGGGAGGGCAACTCCTGCCACATCCACTTCTCGCTCCGGGACTCGTCCGGCGCGTCGGCGATGCTCGGCGACGGGCCGGCGCACCTGTCGCAGACCGGGCAGCGGGTGCTCGCCGGGCTGTTGGCCACCATGCGGGAGTTCAGCCTGCTCTTCGCCCCGAACATCAACTCGTACAAGCGTTACCAGCCGGGGTCGTTCGCCCCGACCGCGCTGCGTTGGGGTGTCGACAACCGCACCTGCGCGCTGCGGGTGGTCGGGCACGGGCAGGGCATGCGGGTGGAGAACCGGGTGCCCGGCGCCGACGTCAACCCGTACCTGGCGATCGCCGGGCTGGTCGCCGGGGCGCTGCACGGCCTCGACGGTGGGTTGGAGCTGGGCGAGGAGTGCACCGGCAACGCGTACGACGACCCGCAGGCCGAGCGCGTCCCCGGCACCCTGCGCGACGCCCTGGCCCTGTGGGAGGCGTCCACCGTGGCCCGCGAGGCCTTCGGTGAGGAGGTGGTGGCCCACTACGCCAACCAGGCGAGGGTGGAGCTGACCGCCTTCGACGCGGCGGTGACCGACTGGGAGCTGAAGCGTGGCTTCGAGCGCCTGTGAGCCCGCGTCCGCCCCGGCCGCGTCGATCATGGAGTCGTGGTGGCCGGATCGCGGGGTTGTGCGGCTTTCGTCAGGCACCACAACTCCATGATCGACAACGACGGGGCGGTGCGGCGTGACGGTGGTTGTTGATCCGGCCTCCGGGGTCGGGTTTCGGGAGGTCGCGGGGGCCTCCGTGGAGGAGGTCGACGCGGCGATCTCCCGGGCGGCTCGGGCGTTCGAGACGTGGCGGCGGGTGGGGCCGGGGGATCGGGGGCGGTTGTTGCGACGGTTCGCCGCCCTCGTCGACGCGCACGTGGACGAGCTGGCCGCCCTGGAGGTGCGCAACTCCGGGCACACCATCGGCAATGCCCGCTGGGAGGCGGGCAACGTCCGTGACGTCCTGGACTACTACGCCGGCGCGCCCGAGCGGCTGACCGGGCGGCAGATCCCGGTGCCCGGCGGGCTCGACGTCACCTTCCACGAGCCACTCGGTGTGGTCGGCGTGATCGTGCCCTGGAACTTCCCGATGCCGATCGCCGCCTGGGGCTTCGTCCCGGCGCTCGCCGCCGGCAACACGGTGGTGCTCAAGCCCGCCGAGTTGACCCCGCTCACCGCGCTGCGCCTGGCCGAGCTGGCCCGCGAGGCGGGGCTGCCCGACGACGTCTTCACTGTCGTACCGGGCGAGGGTTCGGTGGTGGGGGAGCGCTTCGTCAGCCACCCGGCGGTCCGCAAGATCTGCTTCACCGGCTCCACCGAGGTCGGCACCCGGATCATGGCCGGCTGCGCCGCCCAGGTGAAGCGACTCACCCTGGAGTTGGGCGGCAAGAGCGCGAACATCGTGTTCGCCGACGCCGACCTGGAGCGCGCCGCCGCGACCGCGCCGGGCGCGGTCTTCGACAACGCCGGCCAGGACTGCTGCGCACGGTCGCGGATCCTGGTCCAGCGTTCGGTGTACGAACGGTTCCTGGAACTTCTCGAACCAGTGGTACGCGCGGTCCGGGTCGAGGACCCGTCCCGGGACACCGCGGAGATGGGCCCACTGATCTCCGCCGCGCAACGGGACCGGGTCGCCGGCTACCTCGACGGGGCGACCGTGGCCTTCACCGGCTCCTGCCCCGACGGCCCCGGGTTCTGGCACGCGCCGACGGTCCTGCTCGCCGACTCCCCGGCCGACCGGCACTGGCGGGAGGAGATCTTCGGCCCGGTGGTCTCGGTGCTGCCGTTCGACGACGAGGCGGACGCGGTCCGGCTCGCCAACGACACCGAGTACGGCCTCTCCGGCTCGATCTGGACCCGGGACGTGGGCCGGGCGCTGCGGCTGGCCCGCGCCGTCGACGCGGGCAACCTCAGCGTCAACTCGCACTCCTCGGTGCGCTACTGGACCCCGTTCGGCGGGATGAAGCGCTCCGGGCTCGGCCGTGAGCTGGGCCCGGACGCGCTGCACTCCTTCACCGACGTCAAGAACGTGTTCATCGCGACAGAGGAGTGACGCCAGTGCAGGGTCGGTTGCAGGACCGGGTGGCAGTGGTCACCGGAGCGGGCAGCGGCATCGGGTTGGCCACCGTGCGGCGGTTCGCCGCCGAGGGGGCCCGGGTGATCTGCGTGGACATCGACGCGGCGGCCGGCACGAAGGCGGCCGAGGAGTGCGGCGGCGAGTTCGTGGCCACCGACGTGGCCGACGAGGCGGCGGTACGCGACCTGTTCGACGGGGTGGCCGACCGGCACGGTCGGGTGGACATCGCGTTCAACAACGCCGGCATCTCACCGCCGGACGACGACTCCATCCTGGACACCGGCCTGGACGCCTGGGAGCGGGTGCTGCGGGTCAACACCACGAGCGTCTACCTGTGCTGCAAGTACGCCATCCCGCACATGCGTCGGCAGGGCAAGGGGTCGATCATCAACACGGCCTCGTTCGTGGCGTTGATGGGCGCGGCGACGTCGCAGATCGCGTACACCGCGAGCAAGGGCGGGGTGCTGGCGATGACCCGGGAGTTGGGCGTGCAGTTCGCCCGTGAGGGCATCCGGGTCAACGCGTTGTGTCCCGGCCCGGTGGCCACCCCGTTGCTGCTGGAGCTGTTCGCCGCCGACCCGGAGCGGGCCGCCCGCCGGCTTGTGCACGTGCCGATGGGCCGCTTCGGGCAACCGGAGGAGATCGCCGCCGCGGTGGCGTTCCTGGCCAGCGACGACGCCTCGTTCATGACCGCCGCGCAGTTCGTTGTCGACGGCGGCATCACGGGCGCCTACGTCACTCCCCTGTGAGCGCGAGGAGTGAGCCGGGTTTGAGAGGCGCGCGGAGGCCGCTGATCGGCATCAGCGCGTACGTCGAACCCGCCGACTGGGCCGTCTGGCGGGGTGTGCGGGCCGTGCTCCTGCCGGAGGCGTACGTGCGGGCGGTGACGGCCGCGGGTGGCCGGGCGGTGCTTCTGCCGCCCGACGACCTGGACGCCGACGTGGTGGCCGTCCTCGACGGGCTGCTGCTGGCCGGTGGCGCGGATGTCGGCCCGGGGCGGTACGGCCAGCCGGCCGACCCTCGTACCGAGGATCGGCCGGATCGTGACGCCGGCGAGCTGACCCTGTTGGCCGCCGCGCTCGCCGCCGAGATGCCGGTGCTGGGGGTGTGTCGGGGAATGCAGCTGCTCGCGGTCGCGTACGGCGGCACCCTGCACCAGCACCTGCCCGACGTGGTGGGTCACGACGTGCACCGCCCGGCGCCCGGCGTCTACGGCGCCCATCCGGTGCGGTTCGCGCCGGGGAGTCTGGCCGCCTCGGTGCTGGCGGGGGTCGACCGGGTCAACTCGTACCACCACCAGGCGGTCGCCGATCCGGGTCGGCTCACGGTGACCGGTTGGGCGTCCGACGGCGTGGTCGAGGCGGTGGAGGACCCGGCCCTGCCGTTCGTGCTCGGGGTGCAGTGGCATCCGGAGAACGAGCCGGACCCGAGGCCGATCATGGCGCTGGTGCGGGCCGCCGACCGGAGGGTGTGACCGAGATCGCTACCGCCCGTCGATGGCGCCGGTGGGAGGATCGGCGCATGGGCAAGGTCTATCCCGAGATCGACGGTCGACTGCGTGACTTCATCGTGGCCCAGCCGCTCTTCTTCGTGGCGACCGCTCCGTCCGGTGTCGAGGGGCACGTCAACGTGTCGCCAAAGGGCATGCGGGGCACGTTCGTGATCCTCGGCCCGCACCGGGTGGCCTACCTCGACTATCACGGCAGTGGGGCGGAGACCATCGCCCACCTGCGGGACAACGGCCGGATCACGCTGATGTTCTGTGCCTTCGACGGTCCGCCGAAGATCGTCCGGTTGCATGGCCGGGGCAGCAGCGTCGCGGTGACCGAGGGTTCGTTCGCCGATCGGCTCGCCGAGTTTCCCGACCCACCGGACGTGCACGCCGTCCGGGCGGTCATCAGCGTCGAGGTGGAACGGGTCAGCGACTCCTGTGGATACGCGGTGCCGCTGATGGACTTCCGGGGCGAACGCGATCTGTTACTCACCTCACACTCCCGTCGGAGCGCCGAGGATCTGGTCGTCTACCGGGCCACCAAGAACGCGGCGAGCATCGACGGGCTGCCGGTCTTCTGACGTGTCAGGACGCTCCGGCCAGCGCTGGTCCCGGCCGTTGTCCACCCGCACCGTCCGTTGCCCGACGTTCCAGGCGTACGTAAGCAGCGTCCATCGTTCGTGATGCGTTACGTTGCTGGTCCGCTGGGGTACAAGTCGGAGCACGGCGGGTGAAGATCAACGGTCGGGGGGTTCGGCCGGAGCGGGAGGCTGCATGAACTCGGCCCAGGGGGGCGCGGACATGGGGCATCCCACCCTGTCCGGCCGCGAGGTCCCTCCTCTGCTGGCGGCCGCGTTCGCGGCGGGCGGCGAGATGGGCGACCGGCTGGCCACCTTCGACTGGTCATCCGGCTCCCTGGGTGAGCCCGGCCAGTGGCCCCTGGCGCTGTCCAGCTCGGTCGGGATGATGCTCGCCTCCAGCGCGCCGATCGTGATGTTCTGGGGCGACCAGGAGTTGGCCTTCTACAACGACGCCTACCGGCCGACGATCGGCGGCAAGCACCCCGACGTGATCGGCCAACCGGCCCGCTCGCACTGGGCGGAGACCTGGGAGGTGCTCGGCCCGCTGCTCGACAGCGTCCGGAGCACCGGGCGCTCCTACCGTGGCGAGGACCACCCCTTCCTGCTTGACCGGCACGGCTTCGTCGAGCAGACCTACTTCGATGTCTCGTACGACCCGATCCGGGGTGACGACGGCTCGGTCAGTGGCGTCTACTGCATCGTCAGCGAGACCACCGGGCGGGTGCTCGGCGAGCGTCGGCTGCGGGCACTGTCCGAGCTGGGTGCCGAGCTGAACGACATCGGCAGCGCCACGGAGCTCGGCCAGACCGCCGCCGGGGTGCTCGGTCGGCACCGGGCGGACGTGCCGTTCGCCCTGATCTATCTGGTGGACGACGGCGACCAGCTCGCCCTGGCCGGTTGCACCGGCACCACCCCACCCGCCGTCGATGTCGCGTCGCAACTGCTGGGCCGGGTGATCACCAGTGGAGCGCCCGACACGGTCGAGGTGGCCGCGCTGCTCGACGCGTTGCCTGTCGACGCCGCCGACCAGGCCCTCGTGTTGCCGCTCACGGCGACCAACCAGACGGTCGGCGCGCTTGTCGTCGGCGTGGCCCGCCAGTTGCCGCTCGGCGACGACTACCGCGACTTCCTCGACCTGATCGCCGCCCAGATCTCCCGCGCGCTCGGCATCCAGCGGGCGTACGAGCAGGAGCGGGCCCGCGCCGCCGAGTTGGCCGCGCTGGACCGGGCGAAGACCAACTTCTTCGCCAACGTCAGCCACGAGTTCCGCACGCCACTGACACTGGTGCTCGGGCCGTTGGAGGACATGCTTGCCGACCCGCAGCTACCGGCCACCGAGACCGACCGGCTGACCATGATGCACCGCAACGCGTTGCGCCTGCTCAAGCTTGTCAACACCGTGCTGGACTTCTCCCGACTGGAGTCCGGTCGGCTCGCCGCCCGCTACCAGCTCACCGATCTCGCCGACTACACCGCCCGGCTGGCCAGCACGTTCCGCTCGGCCACCGACCGGGCCGGGTTGCGACTCGTGGTGGACTGTCCGCCGCTGCCGGCGCCGGTCTTCGTCGACCGGGACATGTGGGAGAAGATCGTCCTCAATCTGGTGTCGAACGCGGTCAAGTTCACCTTCGACGGTGAGATCCGGGTCCGCGTCCGGGCCGTGGAGGGCGCGGCCCGCCTGGAGGTGACGGACACCGGCACCGGCATCGTGCCCGACGAGCTGCCGCACGTCTTCGAACGCTTCCACCGGGTGGCCGGGGCGCGCGCCCGCACCCATGAGGGCACCGGGATCGGCCTCGCGCTGGTTCGTGAGCTTGTCGAGATGCACGGTGGCGAGGTCGGGCTGACAAGTCAGGTCGACCAGGGCAGCACCTTCACGGTGACGGTTCCGTTCGGGTCGGCGCACCTGCCGGCGGACCGGGTGGCGGCGTTCGGCCCGCTGCCCGAGGGCGAGCCCGAGCAGGCTCGGCTCTTCGTGGCGGAGACCGCCCTGTGGGCAGGTGTCGCGCCGACCCGCGGCATCGACCCGCTGCCGGCGAGGAGTGCCCCGGCGGGCCGGATCCTGGTCGTCGACGACAACACGGACCTGCAGGAGCACGTCAGCCGGTTACTCTCCCCGACCTGGGAGGTGGTCACCGCGAACGACGGGCTCGATGCCCTGCCGCTGGCCAGAGAGGGCGGGTTCGACCTGGTCCTCAGCGACGTGATGATGCCCCGGCTGGACGGGATCGGGCTGGTGAGCGCGCTGCGCGCGGACCCGCGTACCCGGCATGTGCCGATCGTGCTGCTCTCTGCCCGCGCCGGCTCCGCGGAGGCCGTCGCCGGTCTCGCCGTCGGCGCCGACGACTACCTCACCAAGCCGTTCTCCGGGCAGGAGCTGATCGCCCGGGTGCGGGCCAACCTGGAGCTGGGCCAGCTCCGCGGGCAGATCATCCGTCGGCTCCGGGCGCTTGCCGACGCGGCGGTGGCGGTGAACACCGCCCGGTCCACCTCCGACGTGCTCCAGGTCGCCGCCCGGCACGCGTTGAGCCTCGCCGAGGCGGCTCGGGTGGTGGTCAGCGCGGCCGACGCGCGCTTCGAGGCGGACGGTGGCGGCACCACCGGCGGTGACCCGTCCTTCGTGGCCGAGCTGACCGGCACCGCCAGCAAGAAGCTCGGTGAGCTGCGGGTCTGGCGGGCGGCCGGCGACGAGGCGCAGGCCGCCGACGCCGCACTGACCCAGCTGGCCCGGCTCGTCGGGGTGCGGCTGGAGAACGCCCAGCTCTACGAAGCCGAACACCGCATCGCCACCACCCTGCAGCACAGCCTGCTTCCCCGGTCACTGCCCCAACTGCCCGGCGCGGTGGTGGCCAGTCGCTACCTGCCCGGCAGTGCCGACGTGGAGGTCGGCGGCGACTGGTACGACGCGATCGCGCTCAACGGCGACGAACTGGTGCTGGTCATCGGCGACGTGGTCGGCAAGGGCGTCCGGGCGGCCGCGGCGATGGGGCAGCTGCGCAACGCGCTGCGGGCCTACCTCCTGGAGGGCTTCGGCCCGGGTGAGTCGCTGACCCGGCTCAATCGGCTGGTCGGCTCCACCGAGGGCCGCAACTTCGCGACAGTGGTCTGCCTGCTGTTCAACCCCCGCACCGGTCTGCTGCGGTACGCCAGCGCCGGTCACCCGTCCCCACTGTTGATCACCGGAGGCGACGTGGCGTTCCTGCACGACCGGGCGCTCGGTCCGCCGGTCGGCGCCCTCCCCGACACGACGTACGAGTCGGTCGAGGGGGAGTTGGTGGCCGGCGGTCGGCTGCTGCTCTACACCGACGGCCTGATCGAGGACCGCGCGCTCGGCATCGATGCCTCGCTGGATCAGCTCCGCGTCGACGCGGCCACCCCGAGTGAGCACGTGGTGGACCTGATCGACGCGGTGGTCGAGCGGGTCACCGGCCGCCCCCGCCGTGACGACGTGGCGGTCCTCGCCGTGGAGGCGGCGGAGCTGAACCGCTTCGCGCTGCGGCTACCGGCGGACCCGACCCGGCTCAGTGTGCTGCGAAAGCGACTCGAGGATTTCCTGGTCGGGCACGCCGTCGGCGAAACCGACAGGTTCGACCTGACCGTCGCCGTCTCCGAGGCCGCCGCGAACGCCATCGAGCACCCGATCCACCCCGCCGAGGCCATGATCAGTGTGGAGGTGGCCATCGAGGATCGGACGGTGACGGCCACGGTGCGCGACAGCGGGCAGTGGCGGGAGTCGACCGACTCCGGCTTCCGGGGCCGGGGCCTGGCCCTGATCAGAGCGCTTGGCGACCTGTCGGTGCGGCGTACCGACGAGGGTACCGAGGTGACGCTGCGCCGGCAGTTGCAGGACTGACCCTGCGGCCGGAGTCCTTCCGGGCCCGAGTTCCGCGATTGGTGAGGCCGGGGCTCTAGGCCCGGTCGAGCCAGCTCTGCTCGCCGAGGCCGGAGATCTCCAGCACGCGGCGGACCTGCCGGGACGGGCGGACGGTGAGCGTGCCCGGAAACTGCTGGGCGAGCCGGACCAGGGCGTGGATGGCGGCCGAGTCGAAGAAGGTGACCGCACTCAGGTCGAGAGTGATCTTGCCGGCGGGCTCGCGTAGCGCCGTCTGGAGCATCGTGTCCGCGGTAGCCATGTCGACCTCGCCGGCCACGACGACGTGGAGGTGGTCGCCGTCGATCTCCGCGCTGGCGGAGAAGACGGGTGGCGCTCCCCCTTGATCCACGCTGACACCATGGCACAGCCGCTCTGGCAGAGCAACAACCCCCACCGGGCGGCCGTGGCGCGGGTCACCAGCGGCTCCGGCGATAGGCTTGCGGCATGACCGTCCGTCCGCCGCTGACACCAGGCACGCTCTCCCCGATGCGACCGGTGCCACCCCAGATCGCTCGCCCGGAGTACGTGGGTAAGACGCACCCACTCCAGTGGCGTGGCTCGCACGTGCAGACGCCGGAGACCATCGAGAAGATGCGCATCGCCAGCCGGCTCGCCGCCCAGGCGACCCAGTTGGCCGGCGAGCACTGCAAGCCCGGCGTGACGACCGACGAGATCGACAAGGTGGTGCACGAGTTCCTCTGCGACCACGGCGCGTACCCGTCGACCCTCGGCTACAAGGGCTTCCCGAAGTCCTGCTGCACGAGCCTCAACGAGGTGATCTGCCACGGCATCCCGGACACCACGGTCCTGCAGGACGGCGACATCATCAACGTCGACGTGACCGCGTACATCGGTGGGGTGCACGGTGACACCGATGCCACCTTCTGTGTCGGCGAGGTCAGCGAAGAGGCCCGACTGCTCGTCGAGCGGACCCACGAGGCGATGATGCGTGGCATCCGCGCGGTCGCCCCGGGGCGTCAGATCAACGTGGTGGGCCGCGTCATCGAGTCGTACGCCAAACGGTTCGGCTACGGGGTGGTCCGCGACTTCACCGGCCACGGCATCGGCGAGGCATTCCACAGCGGTCTCTACGTGCCGCACTACGACAGCCCGCGCCCCACGGACATCATGGAGCCGGGCATGACGTTCACCATCGAGCCGATGATCACCCTCGGCACCTACCAGTACGACATGTGGGACGACGGGTGGACCGTGGTCACCAAGGACCGGAAGTGGACGGCGCAGTTCGAGCACACCATCGTGGTGACCGACGACGGCCACGAGATCCTGACCCTTCCGTGAGCGCGAGGAACGCAGCGAAGCGGAGTCCCGCAGTCGCGAACAAAGGGCTTGCCGTGAGCGCGAGGAACGCAGCGAAGCGGAGTCCCGCAGTCGCGAACAAAGGGCTTGCGCCGTGACCGACACCCCAGCGGCGCTCCGCGAGGCGCACCACGCGGACGTCTCCGGCGGCTGGCTGCGCCCGGCCGTCTTCGGCGCGATGGACGGCCTGGTCACCAACATCGCCCTGATCGCCGGCGTCGGCGGCGGCGGGGTGTCGCCGCACAGCATCGTGCTCACCGGCACCGCCGGCCTGGTCGCCGGTGCCATCTCGATGGGGCTCGGCGAGTACACGAGCGTCCGGTCCGCAAACGAGCAGGTCGCCGCCGAGGTGGCCAAGGAGCGGCGGGAGCTGGAACGACACCCCGAGGCGGAGGCCCGGGAGCTGGCCGACGCGTGGGTGGCCCGGGGCCTGCCCCGGGACCTCGCCACCCAGGTCGCCGAGGCGGTACGGCGCGACCCGGAGGAGGCGCTGCGGGTGCACGTCCGCGAGGAGTTGGGCGTCGACCCCGACGACCAGCTCAGCCCATGGGGCGCGGCGATCTCGTCGTTCCTGTTCTTCTCGATCGGCGCGCTGATCCCGCTGCTGACGTACCTGTTCGGTGCCACCGAGCTGTGGTTGGCGCTCGCCGTCGGCGGCCTCGGGCTGTTCGCCGCCGGTGCGGTGGTGGCGCGCTTCACCCACCGGCCCTGGTGGACGAGTGGCCTGCGCCAGCTGCTGCTCGGCGCCGCGGCGGCCGGCGCGACCTATCTGGTCGGCGCACTGATCGGCGTGTCCGGCGGGCTGTGACACCGCTCAGGCGGTGAGCAGGTCGTCGACGGTGCCGTCGACCGCACGACCACGGGCGGCCAACTCCTCGGCCTGCCGCGCCAGCACCACACCCACCTCCGTCATGTCCGCGCCGGCCAGCCCGGTGCGCCGCACCGCGTCCCCCGGGTCACGGAAGTACGTCCGACTGAGCAGGCCGGTCACCGTGGCCGCCGCCAACCGGGCCTCACCGAGCATCAGCAGAGCCTGATCGGTCTCGTACCACTCGGCCAGCCGGGCTGCCCGCGAGTGCGCCGCGCTGCCCCTGTACCACGCCTGCCGGGCCGCGGTGCTGAACTCCGCCGGCCGGGCCCGGGCCAGCCGACCCAGGTGCTCGTCGCGCAGCGTCCGCAACCAGCCCGTCGGATCATGCAACGCCTGCGTGGTGACGTACCTGTCGGCGGTGAGCGGCCAGAGCGGCGAGAGCACCCGGGCCTGGGCCAGGTAGTCCTCGGCGGCGGCCACGGTCAGGTCGACGAGCACCCCGTCCACCCGCCGGGTCGCCGGCGGCGGCCCGGTCCCGGGTCGATAGGTGACCACCAGCATCCCCGCCTCGCCGTTCCCGCCGCCGTCGTCGTCACCGTGCGCCAGGGGACCGTGCACCGCGATCGCGAGCGCATCGGCCGGGAACCGCCGCCGGACCGCCTCGGCGACCCGCTCCGCGACCGTCCACCGTCGATCGTCGAGGCCCCGGTCGACACCGGCCGGCTCACTCCTCGCGCTCACGGGTCGGCCTTTGTTCGCGGCTGCGGGGCTCGCAACCCCGGCTCACTCCTCGCGCTCACGGTGCCGCCTTTGTTCGCGGCTGCGGGGCTCGCAACCCCGGCTCACTCCTCGCGCTCACGGGACCACCTCGCTTTGGTTACCGAGCGTCAGCCTAGCCAGCCGACGGCGAAGCGTCGGGCTCGCCGCGCCCGGTCGGAGCCAGCCGGAAGATGTGGATCTCCCGGCCGCCGGCGCGCTGCACGTACGTGCGGTACGCGGGCCACTCGGTGACCAGCAGCTGCCACAACCGTTCCCGCTCCGCGCCGGAGGCCCGCTCGGCCCGCACCGCGACCCGCCGGCCCTTCACGTCCACCTCGGCGGCGGGGTCGGCGAGCAGGTTCATCGCCCAACCGGGGTGGTGGGTCTGCCCCCAGTTCGAGCCGATCACCACGTACGCGTCACCGTCCGGCACGTAGACGAGCGGGTTGCTGCGGGGCTTGCCGGAGCGGCGGCCGGTCGTGGTGATCACCAGGGACGGGATCAGGCCGAGCGCGACCACCCGGCCCCGGGTGAGCCGACCGACCACCCGGTCGACCGGGACCAGCAGACGTGCGGCCGCGCCGAACCACCGATGATGGCCGACCCGGCGGGTGATGTTTCCCAGCGCTGACACGCCGATCAGTCTGCCGGCTGCCCGGCCCCGGCGGCACCCCTGCGTGGTCCCTTTCGGTGGCCCGGCGGACCGATCAGTCCAGCCGCCGTTCGATCGGCAGCCGGGCCCGGGTGAACAGGCCGGCCCCGAGCATCGCCACCACCGGCACCAGGACCAGGACCCCGAGCGCGGGCCACGGCACCAGAAAGGGGTACGGGTCGGGCACCGGCCACGCGGTGGCGTACTGGCGGTTCACCGAGACCAGCACGATCGCGGCGGTGCCGAGGCCGGCCACGATGCCGAGCACCGAACCGAGACCGGCGATGACCCCGGCCTGGCAGATCGCGAGCAGCCGGCGTACCGCCGGGGCCGCGCCGACGGCCGCGAGGGTGGTCAGCTCGGCGCGCCCCTCGGCGGCGGCGAGCGCGGTGGCGATCCCGGCCGCGCCCACCGTGATCAGTCCGGCCGCCGCCGCGAGAAGGAGAAGCAGCGGTGAGACGTCGCGCGGGGCGCCGCCGTACTCCACGTTCAGCGAGAACGTCCCGAAGGAGCGCAGCGCTGCGGTGAACCGCGCCTGCTGCTCCTCGTCGGGCGGGGTCGTGCTGCCGACCACCCAGCCGGACGGGGACCAGCTCAGGTCGAGTTGTCGGGCCGCGTGGGTGGACAGCAACAGACGGGCGGTGCCGGCCGCCTGGGGCAGCGCGTAGCCCGGCAGGTCGCGGAGGGTGGTCGGCGCGTCCGGGTTCGCGTCCGCGCTGAAGACGCGGACGGTCACCAGGCCGTCGTGCAGGTAGCGCGGGTCCGTCACCACCACCCCACCGGCATGCAGCACCTCCGTGGCGGCGGCGGTCGTCGCCGGGTCCGCGCCGGTGAGAAGTGGCAGCGCGATGCCGTCGTCCACCCCGGGCTGGACGTAGCCGCCGAAGTAGTCCGCCGCGCGGACCTGGCAGCGTGGGTCGGTCCGCGCCTGCTGGCGGTGTGCGGCGGGGAGATTGTCGCCGGGCTGCCACGGACAGGCCTGGCTCGGCGGGAGGACGGGCGCCACGTCGCAGTAACGGGCGCCAGTCGGGTCGCAGTTGGGCGCGTACACGGTGGCGACCGCGTCGACTCCCAACTGGTCCCGGGCGGCGTCGGCGACCTGAGCCAGGGTGGGCTGGCCGTCCGGCCGGTTCGCGTACACCAGCATGTGACCGGTCGGCAGCGCCGGCCGATAGGCGCGCGCGTCGCGATCGCGGTCGCTGGCCAGGTACGCGCCGAGGGCCACGCTGCTGGCGACGGCGGCCATCACGGCGCAGATGGCCGGTGCCGCGGCGGCCCGGTTGCGGCTGGCGTCGCGCAGGGCGATCCGTGGTGCCAGCGGCAACACCCGGCCCAGGCGGGCCAGCGCCCCGAGCAGCGTGGGCGTACAACACACCAGACCCAACTCGCCGAGGATCAGCCCGGTGAGGATCACCGCCGGGGAGGTCCGGGTGGCCCCGAACGCCGCCAGCCCCGCCCCACCGACCGCGAGCGTCAGCCCGAGAGCCAACCACCGGCCCTGGGTCTTCGCGGGGGTGCGTCGTCCGGCGAGCCCGGCGCTGACGTCCTGCCGGGCGGCGGTCCAGGCCGGTGCCAGCGCGGCGAGCACCCCGGCCAGCACCGCGACGCCGCCGAGCAGCACCAGCGCGCTCGGCCAGCAGCGGTAGCCGCCGAAGCGGGCGCTGAAGACGTACTGCTCCATCAGCGGTCGGCAGGCGAACGCCGCGCCGACGCCGACCAGCAGGCCGGCGGCGGCGCCCAGCACGCCCAGCACCACGCCGTCGGCGAGCACGACCCGGCGCAGTTGGGCGGCGTCGCCCCCCGCCACCGCGACAAGCGCCAGATCCCGCCGACGGCGACGGACGCCGACGGCGAAGGCCGGCCCGACCAGCAGGACGACCTCCAGCAGCCCGAGGCCTGCGATGAGGACGCCGGTGCTCAGGTCGTTGGCGCCGCTCTGCCGGATCGCCCCGAACCACGTCCGGTCCGCCGTGGTCCCGGAGCCGGTCGGGTTCCGGGCCGTGACCACCACTCCCCGCTGGTTGAGCCGGGACACCAGCGCGGCGTCCACCGCTCCGGGGAGGTCCGCCAGCCAGACGCTGTCCGGCTCCGGGCCGGTCGCCGGCACGGCCCCCGGGTGCAGCGCCACGACCGGCCCGAGGTCGTCGGGGAACTCGACGACCCCCACCACGGTGTACGCCCTGCTCCCGTCCGCGGTGGCAACGGCATGACCGAGACGCAGGCCCAGGCTGCGCAGCGCCACCGGACTGACCGCGACCTCACCGGCCTGCTGTGGCGCCCGGCCGGCCCGGAACCGCACCAGCCCGCGGGCAAGCGGGTCGGTGAGGTCCAGCGCCCGGCCGTTCACGACCTCGTCGCGACGCGGGCCGCGCAGCGTCAACGGAATCCGGGGCCGCACCTCGGTGACCCGGCTGCCCGGCCCCAGCAGGGTGGTCATCTGGGCCGCGGTGACCCGCGCCGGAGCCTCGCCGTCCTGGGTGGACCAGCCCTCACCCCACTCGTCCTGCTCCACCGGGTTGCTGGCGATCCACTGCAACTCCGCGTCGGCCACCCCGAGCCGGCGGTCGACGCGTTCGCCCGGGGTCAGCTCGGCCATGTCGTAGCTGGCCGCCAGGAAAGCCAGCGCCGCGACCGGCAGGGCGATCATCGCGAGCACCAGCGCGGTCCGCCCCCGGGAGCGGCGTGACTCCCGCCGGGCGATCCGCAGCGCCGCCCGCCAGGAGCCGGTCAGCTCGGCGAACCGCCGTCGGCCGACCGGGGCGGGCGGTGCGATCGGCCGCGGTGTCGCGGTGTCGGCCCGAGCAGGGGCTCGCGGTGGCCGCCGGATGGTCACCTGTCGCTGCCGGCCAGCAGCTGCTCGACACTGCCCAACGGTGCCGTGGTGTCGACCAGGACGCCGTCGCGGAGGAACACCACCCGGTCGGCCCAGCCGGCGTGCCGTGCCTCGTGGGTGACCAGCACCCCGGCGGCTCCCGCGTCGATCCGGCGGCGTAGCAGGTGCAGCACCGCCTCGCCGGTCTGCGAGTCCAGGGCCCCGGTGGGCTCGTCGGCGAGCACCAGCCGGCGCTCGCCCACGAGCGCGCGGGCGATTGCCACCCGCTGCTGCTGCCCGCCGGAGAGCTGGTCGGGGAAGCGGTCACCGAGCGCGGGCAGGCCCACCTCGGTGAGCGCGGCCCTGGCCAGCGCTCGGGCGCGGCGTCCGCTGGTGCCGTCGAGCTCCAACGGGAGCGCCACGTTCTCCAACGCGCTCAGACTGCCAAGCAGGTTGAGCTGCTGGAAGATGTAGCCGATCCGGCGGCGGCGCAGCTGGGCCAGCCCGCGGCGGTCCAGCACCCCCAGCGGTTGCCCCTCGACCCGGACCTCGCCGCGGGTCGGACGGTCCAGCCCACCGGCGAGGGCCAGCAGGGTCGCGGCAGCTCTCCGGAGGCCATCTCGTGCAGGGTGACCGCGAGTGCGTACCACTCGGCGTGTTTGTCGTAGTCGTGACGATTCGCGGCGCCGAGGA
>NZ_JBSGIV010000068.1:0-32668 GCF_053605225.1 Micromonospora sp. NPDC003944 | reverse complement strand
TTTCTGAAGTGTGATCTTCCGATCTGTGCGATCCGCGAGGATCGACCGGGCGTTTCTCTTCCTGGTCTCAGTTGTGGTCTCAGTCGCGTCGACTCTGGTGCCTGCACTGAGCGGGAAGAGAGCGCCCCGTCACTCTTCGCGCGTGACCTCTGCCGGCTGGTCGAGCTGCTGCTGTCGCTTGTTTTGCTCGTCGCGCAACGTCTCAACGGTGTCAGCGAAGAGAGCATACGCTTTCTGCTCGTCTAGCCCGAGATACTTGCCCACGCGAAGCTCGACCGCCTCGTATTCTCGTTCAATCGCGTCGGCTGTCTGCTGTGAATTGAAACTGCGCTCGTGATACTTGAAATATCCGGTAAATCCTGCGGATAGGCCCACAGCGGCACTCGCCGCGACAGTCAGCCATCTAGCTTGACTGAAGGCTACTGACGCTGTCGCAATGGCGGAAGTGGCTACCGAGCCGACAATGATTATGCTCTGGAAGCGGTTATGAATTCTCCGCGTTCTCCCGGCATCCTCGCGAAACTGTGAAACTAGATCGGGAACGTCGTCTCTGTAGCGCTTCTGAGCCAGCAGTGCAGGGTCCTCTTTGCTGCTCGTGTTCGTGTCTACGTCCGCTTGCGTGCGTCGCCGGACCACGTGGAGCTTCTTGATGAGGATGCGAGTCGTGCGCATCCGCTTGTACTGCCAGTACGCCAGTACTGGCGAGGCGAGCAGCGATGCGGCGAGTGCTACGTACAGGTGGTTTGAGAAGCGGTCTAAGTCTCCGACGTTGAAGAAAGTGGCAACTACTGCGGCGGCAGCGAGTAAGAGGTTGCCGACGAAGATCCAAGCTATGCCGACCTTGCGCCATAATTGTTGGAGGTGAAGCTTTTCTTCTGCGTCGAGAATCTGACTGCGGACGTAATCAGGGTGCCAGCCGTTGGAGCTGTTGTCGATTACTTCCTTCCACCGGTTTTCGCTCGCCGAACCACTAATTCTTTCCCAAAGCCGCGATATCCCCGACCACATGGCGTTACGCTATGACCACGCACCTCGCTCAACAAGATGAATTCGTGTCGCCTTCTCGACAGTTGTCTTAGAGCCTGTCGTGTGCTGAGAGGGCCGGAAGTGCCGCGTTGGCACTGGCAACCTCCGGCCCTCTAACTAATTGATGCCGTTCTTTGTCTGACCAGAGCAGCCCACCAACGCGCTGGGCGATGTCCCGCCGGACCTGTGCGGTGAGGTGTTGGTATCGGGCTGCCATGGCGGAGTTGGACCAGCCCATGATGCCCATCACGGCGCGCTCGGCAACGCCGAGGATCAGCAGCACCGTTGCGGCGGTGTGTCGGGCGTCATGCAACCGGCCGTCTCGTAGCCCGGCGAGCTTGAGCAGTCGCTTCCACTCGTCGTAGTCAGTGCGTGGGTTGACCGGGCCGCCGGTCGGCGTGGCAAATAGCCAGTCACTCCCTTCCCAGAGTTGGGCTGCGGTAGCCCGCTCCTGGTCCTGCTCTTCACGGTGCTTGCGTAGCAGCGCCACCAACTCGTCAGGTAGGCCGATGCTGCGCCGACCGGCCCGAGACTTAGTGTCGGCGGTATCGGCCCGTATCTGGCGGCGGTCAGGACAGTGGCCGCCGTGCTTTCGGCCGCACGGTGAGCGGCACCCGTGCTCCCACCTCGGCCGCTGCCGGCCGCGCCGGACGGTCAGGGTCCCGGCGTCCAGATCAACGTCTGGCCATCTCAGGCCGAGTGCTTCCCCCTGACGCAGACCGAGGGCCAGCGCGACCGCCCACCGCGCGCTGTTGCGTCGGCCATGGGTGGCAGCCATAAGCCGTTGCACCTCGGCGACCGTGTATGGCTCAATCTCGCTTTCTGGCAGGCGCGGTGCCTTGGCGAGGGTGGCCGGGTTCTTGGCCAAGTGCCCTCGGCGTACGGCCTCATTCAGCGCGGTTCGGATCGTGCGGTGCGCTTGGTGGGCGGTCGCCGCGGCGCTGCCCGTCTCTTGCATCCGGCGATAGAAGCGCTCCAGGTGCTCAGGCTCCAAGCGCTCGATCCGGTGGGCACCGAGACCGGGAATGAGGTGCCGGTAGACAGCGACCCGGTAGCCGGCGAGGGTGTTCTCTCGCACGGCCGGGGCAGCGATGTTTTCTACCCAGTGGGTGAGCCAGGCCTTCACCGTCCAGCGCTGGCCGGCCTTGCGGACCGTGCCGCCGTCCCGCTCCCGTTCCAAGAGTCGGACCTTCTTGATGACCGCAGCTTCCGTCTTTCCCCGGACGTGGCGGCGATCCGGCGATCCGTCGTCCCTCACCCCGACCGTGACCCGGCCGTGCCACGAGCCGTCCGAACCCAGGTAGATACTCGATGCGCCGTTCGGCTTGCGTCCCATTGGCTGTCTCCTTTCGTCAGGCGGCGCGGTCGAGGTGGGTCGGCTCGGCGAGCAGGTTCCGCACGTATTCGTCGAGGCAGAACGTCGGCACCCGGCGGAGGCGGCCGATGGTGACGGTGCGGATCTGGCCGGTCTTGATGAGGGCGTACATGGTGGTGCGGCCGATGCCGAGGCGGCGGGCGGCTTCTTCGATGGTCAGGACGACGCGAGTTTCTGGCGTGGGCACGGCTTCTCCCCGTGGTTCCGCTGGGTTGAGAGCGCCGGTGGGTGGGCGTTCTCGTCGGGCGAGGGTCAGTTGCTAGGTGCGGCAGGCGGATCGATGACGTCCGTTAGAGCGGGCGGCTGAGATCGCCGTAGGACCAAGATTTCGGGCAGGCCGAGGTGATGGCATGGGCCGGTTCGGCTCAGGGGCTCTCAGCGGGCCGGTCTGCGCGGGTCGGTCCGGTGGTCGGCGCTCGCTGTGGGAGGGGCTGAACCATCTCCGCATCTCCGCATCTCCGCAAACATGGCTGTGAGCTGGGCGAATGCTTGCGGAGATGGTCGGAGGCGGTGAGGGGTCATCTCCGCAAAGAGGTGGGATCTCCGCAGTTGGTTGCGGAGATGCGGAGATTGATGATCCTCATGGTTTTGATCTCCGCAGGGTGTTTTCCCAGGTGGTGAGGGGTCGGTGCGGCGTTGCGGAGATGCGGAGATGGTTCAGCGGGTTTCACCCCTCGTGCCGCTCGACCCAGAACACGGACCGGTCACCCCGGTCGTTGCGGCCGGCACGGATGACGTGCTCCCCGCGCCACCGCCCGGCCTGCCCGGTGAGGAGTCGGCCGAGTTGCAGCGGGTTGGGTAGTCGGCCGTTGTGGGTGGTGATGAACTGCCCGTCCCACGGGTCGTTGACGTCGCTGCCGAGGTGCATGGGCTCGCCGTCTTGCCGGAGTTCGGCGGCGGTCATTGCGCGGCCGCCGTGGCGGTCGTGCCAGCAGGTGAGGAACGCGCGCCAGCGCGTTTCGTCTTCATCGATCTCACGAATGTCAGCCGCATTGGTGAGGAATCCGTCGATGCCGTGGTGGGCGAGGAACCCGCCGAGGGCTTGCGCCCACGGGGTGAACTGCCGCATCGACAACCCCGACACCCGGGGTGCTCCCCGGCGCGTCCAGTCGAGGACCAGCACGAGCAGGTGCCACAGGACGGTGAGTTGGTTGGTCGGGTCGGTGATCCACTGGTCGAGGTGGGGGATGCCGAACCCGCGCTGGTCGCGCAGTTCGGGGCGGGGCATGTCCGGGTCGAGCCGTACCCGCACGGTGCGGGAGGCCATGTCCCCGCCAACCTGGAGGTTGTTGCCGGTGGCCATCCAGAGCCGGTCGTTGACGGTGGCGACGTTGCGCGACGCGCCTAGCTGCCGGTCGGACCAGACGCCGGAGGTGACGAGCTGGGCGAGCACGGCGGAGTCGATGACGGTGCCCTCGGCGAGGTTGTCCCAGATCACCACGCCGACCTGCTCGGCCAGCACCGCCGTGATGGACTTGCGCAGTTCCTCATCGGAGTAGGCCCAGGTCATGACCCGCTGCCCGTAGAGCATGCCCGGCCCGGCGGTGAGGATCGTCTTCCCGGATGAGGGCATGGTGGCGTCGATCAGTGCGAACGGCGTTAGGGATCGGGTGAAGTGCCGCAGGATCGGCGTGGCCAGCAGCGCGACGTAGTTAGCCCGGTCAGCCGCGGATGCCCACGGGAAGTCGCGCAGGAACCGGCCGAGCAGGAACGTGCGCGCCTCGTCGACCTGCTCCGGGGTCGGTTCGTCCGGCACCTGGGGAAGCGCCACCTTGGATGCCAGGTAGAGGCCGGTCGCCGGGTCGTAGCCCGGTTGCTGGAGCAGGGTGCCGTCCCGGCGCAGCACCGGGGCACCGATGATCCCGCGCAGCGGCGGCACACCCGGCCACGTCTTACCGGCCAGCACCGACGACAGGATGTCTCGGGGCGGGGTCACTTCGTCTTCGTAGACCTCGGGGTCGCCGGTGTCGCTCTTGCGGGTCTTGAGCCGGTACACGTAGGCGTGCTCGGCCAGCAGTCCGGCCAGTCCGGCGGGGTTGACCATGCTGGCCGATACCGGCAGCGGGGAGTCTTCGTCGGCGGCGGTGGCCAGGCCGCCGGAGACGGCTTCCATGTGCACGAGGGAACCGGCGGACACGTACGTGTCGGGTAGCAGCCCGTCGACCAGCGCCGCTTTGAGCACGCGGATGGTTTCGGGGCCAGAGCCGATCTGCAACCGGGTCGTCATGCCGCAGCCCTCCCCACCCCGGCGAGGGTGCGGGGGTCGTTCGCCCCGGTCCGCAGCCCCGACGCGATCGTGCGAGCGACCTCCCCGGCGGGCAGGCCGAGCGACAACGCGGCCGGTTCCAACACGGCGGTCACGTCGGCGGCGGTGAGCGCACCTCCGGCGGCAAGCTGCCCGAGCGCGACCGCTGAGGCGAACAGGGCGTGATTGCGCTGCCCCTCCGGGGCTGCGGTGAGGTGGTCGACCTGCCGGCGGATCGCTGCCGCGAGGTACGCGCCGCGCCGGTCCGGCGGAAGCGCCACCGGGGCAGGCCGGTGAGCGGGTCGCGGGGCGGGGGCGAGCAGTCCGGCCAGCCACGCGGGCAGCGGCGCGGGGTCGCAGTCCAGCGCCACCGCGTACGGGTGGCCGGCGGCGGTGCTTGCGGCGCCCACGACATACCCGCCGTGCGCGCGGGTGTCGACCTTCCACCCCAACCCGCCCCGGTCGCCGGTCGTGTTGCGCAACGCCGGGCCGCTGGTCGGGTGGCGGTAGTAGAGGTGACTGCCGCCGCTGGCCGTGGTCACGGTGTACGTGGCCTCGATACCGCCGTGTGCGGCGGCGAGGGTGGCGAAGACGCCCAGGCCGTCAAACGCCCCGGCCCACTGCGGCGGCGGGGTGTCGTCGGTGTGCTTGGGCACGTCGAGGTCGACCACAACCAGCCCGGACGGGCCACACGCGATGCCGATCCCGTAGGGGCGAGTCGACCACGCCCGGCGGATGCGCTGCGGGTCGATGGTGGCGCGTTCCTCCCACCCGACGTGACGGCCGGCGGCGCGGCAGCGCGGGTCGATGCCGGGGCAGTGCTCGGCGGTGCAGCGGTTCGGGAACGCGGGCCGCTTGGCCGCATCCGGGTTGTCGGGTCGGTCGTCGGGACGCAGCGGAAAGACGTACCAGCCGCGCGCAGCGTGCGCGAGCGCGGCCGTCAACAGGTCAGGCATGGGGCATCTCCCAAGGCTCAGGGGGGATGGAGGTCACGCCGGGCGGCGTGACGCGCGCTCGGCGGCGAGGTCGACCACCGCGCCACGGCCGGTCGACCGCCGCCCGGCGGCGACGCTCAGCCGCAGATAGAGCCGGTAGCGGCCGGCATCGGCACCGGTCAGCGCGTGGCGGGAGCCGCGTTGAACCACGTGCCCGGCATCCGCCAGCGCGGCCGTAGCGGTGTCCAATTCGGCGCGGGTGCCGACTAGCCACACCTCCAGGCCGTGAGGCGCGGCCATCAGGCAGCCCGCCCGGGTCGGGGGCGACTCAGGATGGCGGCGCGGGTCACGGCCTGCCGCAGGTCAGCGAGCAACCCGACCAACTGCCGCCGCGCGGCCAGATCGGACGGCGCGAGCGCGACCCTGACGCGCACCTCGGCGTGCTCGCGCCCGGCGGCGGTACGCACCCGCACCAGCACCGCGCGGGAGCGGCCGGGCACATCGACCACGATTTCGTCGGATCGGTGCTCACCGAGGCCGCATCGGTGGTCTTTGCCGCACCAGTCGGTGTGTCCGTCGCGGCCGGCGCGGCGGGTCATGGGTGGCCGTCGCGGTACTCGGCGCGGATGAAGTCGATGAGGCGTCGGCCGGGTCGGACGCGGATGCCGGTGCCGTCGCAGCGGCGGCAGTCGCGGCGCGTGCCGATCGCGGTGCGCTGGTAGCGGGCACCGTGGCAGCGTCCGCAGCGTCCCCACGGCGACGCGGCACACACCGCCAGGTAACACGCTGCGTAACCGAGGGTGGCGAGGCTAGCGAGCAGCAGGATGGGGGTCATGGAATGCCTCCACAGGCCAAAATGAGGGTGCGGGGGGCTGACGCCGCTAGGAACTAGGGCGCTGGCCAGGATTGGGATTGGTTGCTAGCGGGGCCGCTAGGTCTAGCGGAGGGTGGTGCTAGACCTAGCGGGCCAACCGCTGCCCGCCTTAGGCGGCTTTGTCACCCCGGCGCTTGTTACGCTCCGCAACCGCGTCGGTGATGTCCTGACGTTCGATGCCGCGCCGGTTCGCGCCCTTGCCGGTGGCCGGGTCGGTGCCCCACACCTGCCCGGTGGTGATGCCGTAGGGCTTGAGGGCGGCGGTGAGCTGATCCCGAGTCAGGTCCCCGTACGCCTCGCCGTTGAGGTCGGCCAGGCGCTCCGTCAGCGTCTCGGCCCACACCTTGCCCTCAGTCGCCGGCACAACCGTGAGGATGTCGTCAAGCAGGGTGTCTCGCCGCGCCGCCGGAGTGGCCGGGGTCTGCCCGATCGCGTGCCCCGTCAAGGTTCCGGCCGCCTCGCGCAGGGCGCGCGCCCGGTCGGTGACCTTCTCGGCGGTCGGGCCGTCGATGTAGAACGTGCGCACGATCTGCGCGTCATCGGCCGCGCCGACCAGGTAGCCAACGCCCTTGTCTTTCTTGGCGAACATGGTCGCCCGGATGCCGTTCTTGTACGCCGACGTGCCGAGGATCATGTCGTTCTCGATCTGGCCCATGACCCGCAGGCAGAACCGCGTACCCGCGTTCGCCGACACTCCGGTCGGCAGGCTCTTGGCGTCCGGCCGCTGCGTGGCCACCACGAGGATCACGCCCAGGGCGCGGCCGAGCTTGATGATTTTCTCGGCCAACTCGCCGGCTTCCTTGCCGAACTCCGCGTGCGAGAACAGCTCTTGCACCTCATCGAGCGCCACCACCAGCCAGTGAAGGCCCAACTTCTTGCGCCGGGCCAGCTCGGGGGTGACCTTGTTGTCCGGGCACACCGCCTTGGGTAGGCCCTTGATGATCGCGGCGCGGCGCTGGCACTCCTTGCGCAGCTCCCGCAACGCCAACAACCCCTCCTCGGCGGTGTCGTCGTCCTGCCCCGACGCGTACCGGGCGGACACCTTCTCCAGGGGGTCGAGTCCGCCGGTGCCCTTGAAGTCGAAGCACCACAGCTCCGCGTACGGGTCGAGGGCTGCGGCCAGCAGCGGGACCTGGGTCGCGGCCGTCTTGCCGTAGCCGGGAATCGACCCGATCAACACGTTGGTGTATGGCAATTCGAACGAGATGACCCGGCCGCGCGGGTCGGTGCCGAATGGCACCGGCCGACCGAGGTCGAACCCGCCGGACGCCTTGAGCAGCGGCCAGACGGCCGGCTTGGTCGCGGCCATGTCCTGATCCCCGACCCAGAGCAGCAACCGCCCGGGGTGCACCTCCGGCTGCCCTTCCGGCCACACGCACCCGAGAGGGCGGGTGAGGCCGGGGGCGAGCCGGTCACGGCGCTCGATCACGTCCCCGGCCGTCACACCGGGCGGCAGGTCGATGTCCGCCCGCCAGCCGGGGCCGTCACGCACGATCGGCGCGGTAAAGCCGATCGCCCGGTGGCCCTGCTTGGCGATGGCCTGACTGATACCGGAGATGCCCAGCACGGCCAGGGCGCGCACCACCACATCGGAGGTCAGCCGCGCCACCCTCGGGACGACCACGGCGGTATCCAACAGCGGCTTGTCGGCCGGTTGCCCGAGCAGCCCGCACAGCGTGACCAGCAGCGCCAGCACCGACCACCGCGCCCACAACGGGGCCAGGGCCACGGCGACGCCACCGGCCAGCATGACCGCGAGGCTGAACGTGACGACGATGCCGCGCCAGCGCACCCGCCGGTCGCGTTGCTTGGACAGCTTCAGGTACAGCTCCCCGTCTTTGCTGGTGGAGGTGGCCTGCCGGTGCGGCTCACCCTCCCAGTCGAACAGCCACCGGGTCGCCCCGGACACCATCCGCCACGCCCCGCCGGGGGCGCGCAACGCCAGCTTGGCGGCGTACTTCGGCAGCCGCGTCGCGTGGTAGCCGGTGGTGTGCAGCAGGTGCCCCACCGCCCAGCGCATCACGTCGCGCAGCTCGGCGCGCGAGCGCAACCACGCCGGCAGGATCGGACGCCGCTGCCCGGCGCGAACGCCGTCGAGGGTGAACCGCGGGGAACGCTGCGCGGCCGGCGAGTCGACCAGCAGCGGCCCGCCGTCGTCGTCGGGGGTGCGGGCGGCGCGGGCCGCGTCGAGGTCGAGCACCTCGGCGTCCGGCCCGGCCGGGTCGGTGAGGTCACGCTCGGCGGCGTGCCAGTCGAAACGGTCGTCTCCATGGGGGGACGTCATGATGGTGTTTCCTCCATCTGATCCGTGAGGGTCGGGGGTTGAGGGCCGGCGGCGCGGCGCAGGTTGGTAGCCAGGTAGCCGCGCCGCCGGGCGGAACTAGTCGTGCGTGCGCACCAGGTGCGCGAGGGCGGCACCCATGCCAAGCACCGCGACCGGAAGGCAGGCAACGGCGGTGGTGATCCACCACGGGGCCGAGGTGACCCCGGCGGCCTCCAACAGGTGGTAGGCGACCTGCCCGAGCGCGCCGATGGCGAGGGAACCGAGGGCGGACCACTTGGCGAACCGGCGTGCTCGCTCGGGCACCCGACCGGACAGCCACACGTACAGCGCGTACGCGCCGTACGTCTCGACCCCGATCGGGAGGGTGATCGCGCTGTTGATGGAGAAGCTGTCCCAGATCCCGGGGAGCGGGTGCACGATGCCGAACCCGGTGAGTCCGCCGAGGCCGACCCACCCGGACCAGATCGCGACGAACGCGGGCAGGGCCAGCAGCACCACCGGCCACACCACCGCCGACCGGACCGGCGCGGGCGGGGCGGGCGTGTCCGGGCGACTGACCGGCGCGACCTGCTCGACCGGCTCGGGCGGGGTGATCTCCGGGGCGGGCGTCGGGTCCGGTACGACCGGCGGCGCGGGCTCGGGTGCGGCCGGCGCGGGTGCCGGGTCGGGGCTGGCCGGGTCGGTGGTGTTGGCCGGCGGCGTGGCGGGCGTGGTCTTGAGCAGCGCGAGCAGTTCGCCGGCCTTCGGTGCGCCGATGCGGAACTCCCGCATGAGCCGGTTCCGCGACGGGAACACCTCCCCGTCCGGCAGGTCCAGCGCGCGGGCGGCGGGCAACAGGTCTTCGATCGGTTGCGGGTAGCGGGTGCCGTTGATGGTGGGGGCGGTCATGCTGCGTCCTCCTGGGGAAAGGCGCACGCGAGGCATTCGCCCAGCGAGCGCGGGATGAAGTACGGCCGCACCGTGTGGCAGGTGCGGCAGGTCCGGCGGGCCGTGAGGGCCTTGCCGATCGCGGCGCGCTGCGCGGGGGTCGCGGTGCGCTTCGGCGCGGCCAGGTCGACCCGGTACAGGTAGGCGGTGCGGGTGCCGCCGACGCCTCGCCAGAGCACCTGAGCGGCGACGGGTTGACCACCGGGGCGTAGTCCGGCGGCGGTCAGTTGACGGCGGGTGGCGTAGCCGGGCGGGGCACCCTGCCACCAGTAGGTGGGGATGCCGTACCGCGTGCCGTCCGGGTCGTGGAAGGCGGCGCGGATGCGGGCCATCAGGCCGCGCGGCGCGGGTCGGTCCGGGTGGCGGTGTCGGTGGCGGCGCGGGTGACGCGGGCCTCGGCCCGGCGCACCCGACGCCAGTCCAGCGGCGACGGTCCGCCGTGGTCCTCGGCGTAGATGAGCGTGATTTCGGCGTCCAGCAGGTCCAGCTCGGCCGCGATCAGCGGCCACTCCGCGTCGATCGCGGCCAGGTCGGCGGTGGTCGGTTCGGCGGTGATGAGGGCAAGTCGGTTCCGCACGGGAAACCTCCGGAGAGTCGTTGCAGTGGGGAAGTCATGCAGTACGCGCAACCCGCTTCACTCGCCCCGCTCGCCCGGGATCTACCGGGGTCGACCACCAAGTGGCTCAAGGCAGAGATGCTGCTCAGCAGCGCTACGCGCACTCATTCCTGTCGCTGTGAAGTTGAGAAATAACGACCTGATCCGGCGACCCATGGGCGTTCGGCAACTACGTGCCGTCGTTCCCCGGACCATCCGGCCGGCGTAGCTGATTTCAGCGCTAAAATTAGCGCTGAAGTTGTGCGGTGTCAACGAGGTGAGGGGACTAGGATCAGCGGATCAAGCAGTCAGACTGGGAGGCATCGGGTGGAGGATTGGCAGGCTGTGGCCAGCGCAATCAACGGCCGGATGGCCGATTTGCCGCTGTCGCAACAGGAGTTGGCCGAGCGGTCCAAGGTGTCGGTTGCCACCCTGCGTGAGCTGCAAAAGGCGACCGCGACCCGCAAGCGGTCGGCGCGCACGCTCGCCGCGATCTCGCAGGCTCTCGGCTGGCCGGACGACTACCTTCGTGCCGTGCTGACCGGGGCCACACCGCCGGACGGCGGCGGGGGAGTGGGACGGGCGGACAGTTCGTCGCTGGTACTCGCACGGCTGGACCAGCTGCACGCCGAGGTGCGGCGGCTCGCGGATGCCGTAGAGCGGATGGGTGTCGATGTCGGTCATGGTGATAAGGACACCAGTTCCGAACGCGCATCCGAACGCCGTTCACCAGCCGGGTAAACGCCGTCGACTAGGCATCGACTAGGCGCGGTTTCGCGTCGGCGGGTGCCTACGCCAGCGAAGGAGGGTCGTTGTGCCTGCTCACGCCAGGGATGCCACCCCGAATCTCGCCCTGTACAACCTCCGCGACGCGGCGGGTGAGACTCAGCAGGACGTGGCGGATGGGTTGAACCGTCTGGGGGTGGCGCGTGGGAAGAGGCTGGCTCTGACCGCCAATCAGGTCAGCAGGTGGGAGCGAGGGATCACGTATCCGTCCGCGCTCTACCGGCAGCTTCTTGCCGAGCACTTCGGCGTATCTGTGCAGGACCTTGGACTCACCAGGCAGCGCGTCACGCCTAGGCAGCGCGACAGTCCCCAGAAGGATTCCGGAGGTTTCGCGATCTACCAAGATCCGGTGTCTCACCCGCAGGCCGAGGACAGCCAGGAAGAGTGGCGAGCGGTCCGGCGGAAGCTGAACGCTCACCGTGTGCAGCTTGCACGTGAGGCCGCGCGCCTTTACGACGTAGAGCAGCGTGTAGGTGACAGCGGCTTGATTGCGGCGCCGCAATGGTTGCCGTCGACCCCGATCGAGCTGGCACGGTTCGGAATTGGGCTTGCGCCGGAGGGAATCGCGCCCCTGGTCACTGGGACCGAGGACGCGGCGGCCGGCGTACGGCCGTTGGCGTCGGACGGGCGGCGGCACCAGCGCTACAGCCTCGCGCTGCGGGATGTTGAACAGCCGCGGCTCTTTGAGAACCGGCTCGCGTGGCACCTCGCGGGAGTCGACTGGAGCCAGCCCGACCGTGCGCTCACGTTCACCACCGGCACGTACTTCGGCGGTGTCGATGTCTCGGAAGCGCTCGCGCACGAAATGGCGATGTACCACGTCGCTGGCGATGGGAGCGGCATCCTGCCGGCGTCTTGGCGAAACCTGGGCTTCCGGCGGCTCGTGGGTGACCCGTTCACGCCCAGCCGCCGACCGACGGCGCCGTCAACCGACACGCTCACCCTGCGAGTTGACGACGACGGAGCGTCCTTCGTGCTGCACAACCGCGCAGCTGGCAACGTGGCCGTAGCCGGGGGAATGCTGCACATCATGCCGGCGGGGGTGTTCCAGCCGTCGAGCGTCCTGCCTGCCGCTCAGCGGGCCGACTTCGACCTGTGGCGCAACATGATGCGGGAGTACAGCGAGGAATTCCTCGGCAGTGCCGAGCACGGCGGTGACGGGGAACCGGCGGACTACAGCGCGGAACCGCTGGCAGCATTCGACCGCGCGTATACGTCCGGCGGGGTGCGGGTGTTCTGCCTCGGCGTCGCGCTCGACGCACTCACCCTGTGGGGCGAGATTCTGACCGTCGCTGTGTACGACGGCTCCACCTATGACCGCCTATTCGCTGACATGGTCGACTCCAACGATGAGGGAACCGTGGTCAAGACCGGGCGGGTACGGCCAACCTCGGCGTTGCCGTTCACCCGGCACACCATCGACGAACTGACCGCCAGCGGGCGGCTGGCACCGGCGGCGGCCGGATGCCTTGAACTCGCGTGGGAACACCGCCGCACGATCCTGGGGAGAAGCTGACGTGCACGTACTGGTAACTGGTGGCCTGGGGTTTCTCGGCCGCGCCGTCGCCCGCGACCTGCTTGCCGCCGGGCACCGGGTCACGGTCATGAGCCGAGGCCGCGGTGACCGCACCGCACCGTCCGGCGTCGAGCTGGTGACGGGGGACATCCGGGACCGTGCGCGCGTCTTCGAGATCGTCCAGGAGGGTGGGTACGACGGAGTCGTACACCTTGCGGCGTTGACCAGCGGGCGGGACTCGTTCGTTGACCCGCTGGGCTATTTCGACGTCAATACGGCCGGCACCCTGAACCTGCTCATGGCCCTGGACGCGGCACGGCTGACCGCCGCGCCGGCCTCTCTGGTCTTCGCCTCCACCAACATCGTCTACGGGTCGCAGCACCACGGCGCACTGTCCGAAGACCTCGACCCGCACCCCGAGAGCCCGTACGCGGCCTCTAAAGTCGCAGCTGAGCACATGGTCGCGACGTATGCGGCGACGGGAGCCATCGGCGCGGTAATCCTCAGGCCCTTCAACATCGCCGGGGCCGTCGATGGCGTTACTGACACGGACCGCGCGCGGATCATTCCGAACGTCTTCCGCGCGATCACCGGAGAACTCGACCATGTAACCCTTAACGGCGACGGTGCGGCGGTGCGGGATTTCGTGCATGTGGCCGACGTCGCCACCGCAGTGCGGCTCGCCTTGACCGTCGGCACGCCAGGTGCCAGCCAGACCATCAACCTTGGCTCAGGCAACGGAACGAGCATGGCCACCGTGGTAGCCACCGCCGAGCAGGTCACCGGTCGCCGGGTTGTCGTTCACCACCAGCCGCCCAAGCCTGAGCCACCGGCCCTGATCGCCGACATCGACCGCGCAAACACTGTTCTAGGCTGGGCCCCGGCAAGATCAAAGCTGGGTGACATCGTCATGGATGCGTGGAAGGCATGGTCTGTGCCGGGGCACTCGCTTGAACCCTGACTATCCCGCACTTAGAGAGATCGGGTGAGCAGGGATCCGAAACCGGACTGGGGACTCAGGCCCTGGGTTCGGGCCTGAGTCCCCAGCGTCACTTTTCTTTTCGCTGGACTTCGAGACCCACGACACCAATGGCGGCACCGGTAATAGCGCCAATCGCCGTTATCGCGGCGTTGGCAACCGGCCCCAGATCCTGCCACGCGCTCAGGAGGACGACAGCCAGGATTGCTCCTGCGCCAGCGCAGACGAGAATAGTTATCGCATGAAGGGCATCGAAGCGTCCCTTCGAGACCTTCGCTTCGTCTTGACTACTCGGAGTGTTCGAAGCGTCGGGTGGCTTGCCACCTGGTACGGTGGTGGTCATAATGGAGCGCCTCCTTCTTGTCTGATCCTAGCTAGGGGTTCGCTTGAGAGAGGTTGCCCGGTGGCTCCCTGTTCCCGCAGGGAGCCACCGCCTTTTAGGCACCAGTTGAGCCCATTCGACCCGCTTGCGCCCTTAAAGTCATTAGTCTGCCGCGCCCTCTTCAGCCCGCTTTGGCCCTCTGTTGCTGGTGACCACTGTGCCGGGCTTCTTAAGGTCTAGGCAGAGGACATCGCCTACCATTTCGGCATTCCAGCGCTTAGAAACCGCAGTGTCGATGTCGTAGTACTTCGTGAAAGCGGTCCCGGCTACGAGATAGGGCCCATCGTCCTTCTGCCCTTGCGCTCGAATTGGGTACGCATGTTCGGTTTCCCGAGAAACAGAGCGAAGGCCAACGATTTTTTCCTTCGCGTCGTACAGCAACTCGACAGCTTCGGGCTCGCCCAACGCCGCGAACGCCGCGCGGTTGACAGACAGGGTGCCGCGCTTTTGGATCGTCACAGCGGCTTGCTTGACGAGCGGGACCATCCGCTTCGTGAATACCTCGAAGTTCGGCAAAGCCCACCTCCCGTTCCGCGCTACCGAAAGCCCCACCGTGGAGCCAGAGGGCACGATAGCACGGTTGAACGACAGGCATGAGTGCCGGAACGCCGACCGCGTGTCGTATGTCGTGCCTGGCGTTACTGGCGCAACTGACGCGACCGTGGCCTCAACCCTCGCTCCGACGGTCAGCAGTCTCCTGGGACCGTCGAAGTTGTAGGTTTTGTAGGTTTCGTAGGTTTCGTAAGTTGCTCTGCTGTCCGGTCTGACCGGACTGACGGGTTGGCAACCGTGGCAACTGTGGCAACCGTGGCACCCTTGGCACCCTTGGCGGCTTCGGCTGTCGAGTTAAGCAGTCAGGCTTCGCCATCCAAGTCGGGCCGACTTGCTCTGACGGCGACATCTAGAAGGTGCCCGAACGCTTCTAAACGCTTCTAACTGACGGCGTAGGTCCTCGTGCCCCTGCCCGTGCTCCCAAAGGTCATGACCTGCCTGCCCGCGCCGCTGGCTCTACTGCGTCCCCCCCCGGGGGCAGCTCCAGCTGGTCTCAGTTGCGGTCTCGTTCGCCTTCGTGCATCCACGTACGTCGGGCGTCTCTCTCAGCCCATGAAGTCGGGGTCGGCCGTCACGGGACCTCAGTGGATGCGTGGTCGCAGACCTCGAAAGCGTGTGAGGGTTAACGCCCTCCGAGGGTTCAAATCCCTCCGCCACCGCTCTGTAGTGCAGAAACGTCCGGTCGATCCGTGAGGATCGACCGGGCGTTTCTGCGTCAGGGCTGCTGCTCGCCGCCGTCGACGAACAACTCGCCGCCGGTCATGAAGCTGCTCTGGTCGGAGGCGAGGAAGAGCGCGGCGTTGGCGAACACCACGTCCAGCCCAGCGCCCCGCTCCTCGATGGCCCGCATCACCCGGTCCAGGTCGTCGAGCTTGCTGACGTCGCTTGCAATGCCGGTGACGTTGGCGCCGATGGTGGCGACGGCCTCGTCCACCGGGCCCTTACGGCGACCGGTGAACGACCTCGCCGAGGCGATGGGGATCAACTAGCCCAGCCTCTACGCCGCCTACGGCGGAAAGGAGGAGTTGTTCCGCAAGGCCGTGGCCCGCTACGCCGAAAGGGACATGGGGTACGCGCAGGACGCCTTCGCCCAACCCACCGCGTACGAGGTGGTCGCCACCCTGTTGCGCGAGAACGTGATCGCCGTGACCCGCACCGACCGACCGGCCGGCTGCCTGTCGATCCAGGGCGGCACCAGTTGCTCCCCCGCGAACGCGCCGATCGCCGGGTTCCTCGCCGCCAGCCGCCTGGCCGGCGAAGGCGCCCTCGCCGACCGGCTCGCCCGTGCCGTAGCCGAAGGTGACCTGCCCGCGCACGCCGATCCGGTCGCGCTCGCCCGCTACGTCATGATCGTCACCGAAGGGCAGGCCGTGCATGCCGCCGCCGGGGTCGGCAGAGAGGCCCTGCGACAGGCGGCAGAGATCGCGCTCGCCGGGTTCGTCGCCGCTTCCGGGGTGCGGCTGCCCTAGCTGGCGGTTGAACCGCGAGCCTCGATGCTCCGGCGCGGCGATGAATGTCGGAAATGCGACTCGCCGGGGCTCTGAGGATGGTCTCTTGGCAGCATGCCGTCATGGCATGGCCGCGGTCCACGTCCAACAAGCCAGAGACAGCCAACGGTCAATGGGTAGACAGTGCTCGCAGATACGCCGACCTCACCACCGACCTGACTCGCGACTCCGAGTATCTGCGACGCGAGGGCTTGGTGCCGACGCTGGTTGACCTGATTGGGCCCACAGCCGACAAGATCGTGCTCGATGCGGGCTGCGGCACGGGTTGGCTGTTCGACACGATCGACGCGGCCGAGGCGTGGGAGTGCGACCTGCAAGTCCCGTCGACCAGGCCGGCGCACGTGACGAGCGGCCGCGGAGACGTCACCAAACTCGGCTACCCCGACAATTATTTCGACGTGGTCGTCTCCAGCCTGGTCCTGATGTGGGTATCCGAATTCTCGGCAGCCCTGACCGAGGCGTTCCGGGTGACCCGGCCCGGCGGTCGGCTCGTGGTGAGCTTGGTTCACCCCTACTTCAACCACGCCGGCCAGGTGTCGGGAAACGGGTTCCTCATCGACCGGGACCTCAGTGCGGAGGCCGAGTGGAACGACTACTACATCTCCGGCGTCGTGGGGCCGCTGACCTACTATTACCGGCTACCGGAGCAGTATTACAACGCAGCGGTAAGGGCGGGCTGGCGTCTGGTGAGTTTCCGGGACTGGTTCGTCGATATCGCGCATTACCGCAGGGAGGCGGCTGGACGTCAGGCCCACATCCTCCGTACGGGCATGGTGCCGACCTTCACCTTCTTCGTCGCCGAGAAGGCGATCTAGCGCGCCAGAGTGGAGGGCCAGTTGTCCAAGCACAGAGTTCTGGTGACCGGAGCGACGGGATTCATCGGCCGTCACGTGACACAAGAGCTGACGTCGCGAGGGTTGCGCGTGATCGGCCTGGACCGGCACCGCTCCGGAGCGGCACTCCATCAAGACGCGGAACTCCTGTTGGGAGACGTGCGGGATCCCAGCGCGGTGACCGAGGCAATGGGGCAGGCGCATTCCTGGGTGCACCTGGCCGGTGTGTTGGGCACGCAGGAGACCATCGCCAATCCGATTCCAGCAGCCGAGACGAATGTCATCGGCGGGCTGAACGTTCTCCAGGCGGCGGCCCAGTACCACCTCCCGGGCGTGAACCTTTCGGTCGGCAACTGGTTCGAGGACAACACCTACAGCTTGACCAAGCACTGCATCGAACGCTTCTGCTCAATGTATCGCCAATATCGTTCGTTGCCGGTGAGCGTGGTGCGTGGCTTCAACGCCTACGGCCCCGGCCAGTCGGTCGCGGCGCCGTACGGGTCGAGCAAGGTCAGGAAGATCGTGCCCTCGTTTGTGTCCAGGGTGCTGAACGGCGACGTGATCCAGATCTACGGCGATGGCAAGCAGGTCATGGACATGATCTACGTTGCGGACCTCGCGACAGTTGTTGCCGAGGCGCTGGAGTTCACGGTCGGAGGCGGCCGGTCGAGCGGAGCCTTCGAGGCGGGCACGGGTCGCCGGACGACCGTCCTGGACATCGCGCACAAGGTGACGGAGTTGGCCGGCACCGGCACCATCGAGCATCTGCCGTTGCGCCCCGGCGAGTCACCGGGCGCGACGGTGCTGGCGGACATATCGACACTGGAGCCGCTGGGAGTCGACGCGCAGACGTTCGTTTCACTCGAGGATGGTCTGCGAAAGACCATCGACTACTACGCCGGGCGCACCTAGCGGGGTATTGCTCGCCGTCTGCTTGCGCGCGGACACCAACTCATCGAGAAGGCCGACAATTGACCGCAGGCACAGACCCTGCAGACATACCTCGAAGGGATTGAGGGTGTCGTCGATGACCAGCGCGTCCCGTGCACGTACGGCTGCCCGAGCGGTCTCGATCGGTGTCCACAGGAGGCGCGAGTAGGAGTTCGTCTCGGCCGGCACCTCCTCGGCGCCCTCGCCGACCGTCACCAGGTACGTGAGCATGGCCGTCCACTGATGCTCTTCGGTGCCAAGTGGATCGGAGACGTTGTCCAGCGACCTTGCCCACAGCCTTGCGGATGCCCGGAAGCGGCCCATCACCAAGGCTGGGGCCAAGCCGAGTTTGCGGGACATGAGGTGCTCCAAGGCGTAACCGCCGACGGTGGACAAGTAGCCACCACCACCGACCTCGAACCACGACGATCGGGCGAGCTTTTCGACAGCCGCCTGCTGTTGCCGATGCGCTGTTCCTGGGTCCAGGGCCTGGAAGACTTGCCAGGGCACGCCCATTGTCGGAGTGCTGACCACACCTGGAAACCGCTTGACCAGCGGGGTCGGCCGACGCACTCCCAACAGAACTTCCGACATGCTCCTGTCCCGGAAGACGACTGCTGAGATGACTCCGACGGCTTGCTGCCTCGAGGTCCCCGTCGGGACGGCGGCGTCCATCACGTTTGCCTGTCCGTTGGTGCTGAGGCGAACACCGTCTGTCGGAGCCAGTCCTCCTTGCGACGGAGCAGGCGGTTGAGCCGAGGCCCGTAGGTCTTGCTGTAGAGCTGGTCCAGTGGGACAAGCACCAGATCGGGGCTCCAGGCACGTACGTCGTCCAGCTCATCGGTGGATGACGATCGGATGAGGTCCAGGCGGTATACGAAGAATCCGAGGTGAGTGAAGCCCTCCTCACGGTCGAGCACGCACGTGCCCATGAGCTTGAGCCGATCGTGGTGGACGTCGAGGCCGCAACTTATGAACAGTTCTCGCTGTGCGGCTCGGCGGAATGAGACCTCCGGAACTTCGAGTGCCCTCGGCTGTCCAGCGCGTATCCACAGGTCGTCCAGGGCGCGTTCGAGGTTCGGTTCCAGGCTCGCCCGGGACTGGTTGTCCAGGTCCTGAATGAGGATCCGTTCGCTGATGAGGGAGAGGGTCTGGAAATCATCGCGGGAGTTCTTCTCGGTCCGCCGCTTGAGAAGTACGTTTGGCCCTCTGGCCGTGTTCACGCAGACCGCCACCACGGCGATGGGCTCGACGTCGTCCTGGGCGAGGCGTCCATAGCGAGCTATCCGCTTGACGACTGGCTTGAACTCGCCGCCGGGCTGCCGGTTGTGTGCGAGGGTGCAGCGAATCTGCTGCGGCGTCAGCGGGATGGCCTGCGCCGCCAAGGAGGTCAGGTAGGCCTTGAGCTCCTTGACCTGCTCCGACGACATCCGCGAGGCGATGATCATTTCCATCGTCGCGCTGTCGTGTCCGGAGACCGGAAGGGTCGGCAACTGGCTGAGCGTGATTCCTGACTCGGCGCCATCTTTCGTCACGTGAATGATGCAGTCCAGGAACATGTCGTCGAACTCGTAGACCTTGAGGCGATCCAGGGCCCTCGGTTCGCTCGTCCTCGGTTCGAGCCAGTTGCGGAGGCCGGTTATACCGATGAGCCAGCGCCGCACGAGCGTGCCGAGGACCCCTGTCTGGCGGTACAGGGTCACGCGCCCTCGTGCTGGTGTGAAGTACCGGACCATCGTCGGTGACGTGTACTCGCCCCTGGTCAGCAGCTCGGCCTGCATGTCGATGAGCCGGTCGGCGCACTGGTAGGGGAACACGCCGATGATGTCGACCGAGTCAGCGTCGAGGAGTTCCTTCAGGATGTCGTCGACAGCGGGGGAGGGTGAGAGGCTGGCAGGGTGTGAGCTGGTCTGCTTCGGGGTTGGCTGCGGGCGTCCCAGCGCCCGAAGGGCGGCCTTGACCTCGGGCGGAGTCTGCGCTGCGCCTGACATCGCATCAAGCCCTGATCCGGTGCCGGCAGATCCGGCCGACCTCGTCCGTCATGACGAACCACGCCTCCTCCAGCTGATCGGAACCCTGGTCGCGGTCCCCAGCTATGGCTACGACATTCATGACAGCCTGTCGGGGCTTCTCGCTCTTGAGTCGAAGCGCCAGAAGATACAGTCGCCGCCGTACGCGGCTGTCATCGTGACCGAGGATCTCTGAGAGTGACGCCGGGGAGTCGAAGAGGTCCAGGATCTGTTCCGCGATGGCCCGCTGGGAATCGCGCTCACGGTCCCGTCTGCCGATGTGGTTCGTTACGACCGGCGCGGCAAGCCCGAACAGGGCACCGATGAAGGCGGCGGCAAGTGTGACGATTTGGTCCGCCAGGAGCCCTCCCCTCATCGGGATTGCCCTGACTAGGTGAGGTAGCCCTCACGGACCGCCTGGGCGACCATCTCCTTGTTGATCTCGGCGAGCCCCCCCAGAGGCTGCTCCACGCGCTGCAACCTCTTGAGAACTTTGCGGGAATCGACGCCGTGGTTCTTCCAAGAGGATTCCTCAGGATTGAGGAAGTTCAACAGTATTGGCAGGAACGCGTCAATCCCCTTGACGAAACGAGCCTCAGGCGTGGCTTGCGCCTCGTATTCCTCCCAGAGGTCGGCCAGGAACGTGGCCGTGGGCTGCGGGAAGGTTGCCCGGATGTGGGCGATGGCCCCCTCCTCGCGAGATCGCTGACCGTCTACGTCGGAACCGAAGGCGAACGTGTCGCCAACGAAAGCCTCTACGACGTCGTGAACGCACGCCAGCAGCACCGCTCGTGCGATGTCGAGATCATCGGGGGAGTGTTCCGACAGGAGGATGACGCCGAGTGCGATGTGCCACGAGTGCTCGGCGACACGTTCCCTACGCGAACCGGCGGAAAGCGGATTCTGGCGCTCGACGTTCTTCAGAGCCTCCAGCTGCAACAGAAGATCTACCTGCGGGGGGAGGTTGTTGATGATCTTCTGCCTGCTCGTGTCATCGTTGATCACTCGAAGCCCTTTCCAAACACTCGAGCCTGCCGGGTTCCGCCTTCACAACGAACTCGGACGGTTCCACCGACGCGCCGCGCCGGGAATGTCGTGGCTGCCGGGGAGCGTGCTGCCCATACCAGCCAACACAAGCTGGTTGTTTGACGTCAAGCCTCAGGATGAGTCCGGACAGATGGAAAGTTCCCTCGCCTGTCTGCCCTGCCTGATGCCGGCCTGAGCGCTTACCGTTCGAGCAACTGCTCCACCCCGTCGAGCAGTCGTTGCAGGCCGAATTCGAAGAGGCTCTCGACGTTGAGGTCGACAGCCGTCCGACTGAGTCGGGCCAGATGCGGAAACTCGCCCGCCGCGAGCAATCCACCGAACACGTCGGCCTGGGCCTCCATCCACTCGTCGTCGGACAGGCCGGTGTCCTGCTCCGCCTCGGCCTCCCGTTCCAGGTTGACCGCGGTGCCCCGAACATGGTTCGCAAGCGTGACCACCAGATGGAGCTGGGTGTGCTGGTCCAGCCCGTGCCGGGCAAGGGCGCGCAGCGCCCACTCGGTGTGTGCCACCGCGTGCGGTGCCATCAGTGGGCGGGTCAGTGAGATGACCTGGGCCAGCCAGGGATGTTGCCGGTAGATGGACCACTGGAGCCGGCTGAGCAACTCCAGTTGGGCTCGCCACCCGGGCGGGAACGTGCGCGGCAGTCGATGCGCGGCGAAGGCCGCGTCCGCCATCAGCACGAGAAGGTGTTCCTTACCCCGAATCTGCCGGTACAGAGACATGGTCGGAACGTCCAGCTCCGTCGCGATGCGCCGCATGCTCAACGCAGGTAACCCCTCGGCGTCGGCAACCTGCGTGGCGGTCCGCACCACCTGATCGCGGGTCAGGCCCTGAGCCGGCAGGCGCCGACCTCCGAACGACGGGCTCCGACTCGACGTGGTCGGCTCTGCGCCGGTGACCACCATGCCCACACCCGGCACCGCCCGCACGAGGCTCTCCTGTCGAAGCACGGTGAGGGCGCGGCTGGCGGTCGCCATGGCGACCGCCCACTCGCGGACGATCTGCCGGGTGGACGGCACCCGGTCGCCGGGCCCCAACTCGCCTGCAGTGATGCGCCGTCGCAACTCCCCGACGATGCGCAGATAAGGGGGAGTGCTCTCGTCGATCCCCGTCACGGTCGCCTCCCCAGCCTCGCCGTGACCGTAGCGCACTAGAGCACCCGTCGTCGCCCCGTCGGATGTCGCACGCTCCGTACCGCCGCGCACTAGAGCTCCCTGGTCGCGTGGTTGCGATCTCGCCATGCTCGGTGCGTACGCCGTACAGCATCGACAGATGGGAAGAGCCATGACCAGGATTCCGTACCCTCGATGGGTCGCCACGTTGGGCGCTGTCGCTCTCGCCGGCTCAGCGATGGCCGTCGGCCCGGCCACTGCCGCCGACGGCCGTCGGAGCGTGGCCGTCGTCCGGACCGACCAGGGCGCGGTACGGGGGACCCTCGCGGCCGACCACCGTTCCTTCCAGGGCATCCCGTACGCAAGCCCGCCGCTCGGCGCTCTGCGTTGGGCCCCGCCGCAACTCGGCCCAACGTGGACGGGAGTACGCGACGCGAGCCGTCCCGGTGCCGCCTGCGCGCAACTACAAGGGCTGCCGATGGATGCGCCCTCCGAGTCCGAGGACTGCCTCTACCTGAATGTCACCACCCCGCGCTCCTGGGCGCGAACGCCTCGACCGGTGATGGTCTGGTTGCACGGCGGGGACTTCCGGTTCGGCAGCGGCGATCGGTACGGCGGGCAGCGGCTCGCCGCCGGTGGTGACGTCATCGTCGTGACGGTGAACTACCGGCTCGGCGCGCTGGGATTCCTGGCGCATCCGGCGCTGGCTGGTCGGGACGGCATCACCGGCAACTTCGGCTTGCAGGACCAGCAGGCCGCGCTGCGCTGGGTGCGGCGCAACGCGGCGGCCTTCGGCGGCGACCCGGGCAACATCACCCTGTTCGGTCAGTCCGCCGGGGCGACAAGCGTCTGCGCGCAGCTCGCCGCGCCGGGCTCCGCCGGTCTGTTCCACCGCGCGATCATGCAGAGCAACTCGTGCGCCAACCCGGTCCAGACCCGTGCCGAGGCGATCGAGGCCGCCCAGGAGTTCGGTCGGAGGATCGGTTGCACCGACCCGACCGTGGTCGCCGCCTGCCTGCGCGGACGCTCTCCCGCCCGACTGGTCGAGACAGCCGGCTACCCCGGCGCGGGCGTCGACCTCGGCCCGGTCGTCGACGGCCACACACTGCCCATGGACCCGGCCGACGCGCTGACCACCGGGGGACTGCACCCGGTGCCGGTGCTGACCGGGATGAACCGGGACGAGTCCCGGCTGGTGGTGTGGGGGATGGAACGGGTCGGGCTCAACTGCGCGGAGCCGCCGAAGCCGAACGAGGAGCCGGAGTCGTGCCCGCTCACCGATGAGCAGTACGGCGACCAGGTACGGGCCATGTTCGGTGACCGCGCGGACGAGGTGCTGGCCCGCTATCCGCGCGACCCCGCACATCCAGCGAGCGTGACCTGGGGTGCCGTGCTTACCGATCACGACTACGCCGAGCCGATCTACTCTGCCACGTTGGCATTCGCGCGGCGGGTGCCGACCTTCGCGTACGAGTTCGCCGACGAGGACGCGCCGTTCTTCACCGAAGGACCCGAACCCACGTTCGCCGCCGGCGCGTACCACTGCGCGGAACTGCCGTACCTGTTCACTGTCGACTACGCCGAGGCGCTCACGCCGACCCAGCGGCGGCTCTCCGACGAGATGGTTCGGACCTGGAGCGCCTTCGCCCGGACGGGTCGGGTGGGCTGGCCTCGACTGCGCCCTGACGCCCCGTACGTGCGGACGTTCGCCGGTGGCGGTGCGTCGGGCGCGACGGACTTCGCGGCTGCCCACTCGTACGACTTCTGGCGGTCGTTCCGCCGGTGATGCCGTTGGACTGCGTCGGTCACCCGTCGCACTGATCAGTCAGCGCCGGTCAGCACGGGCCTGCACCCTCGGCGAAGAGGCGGCGGGCCCAGTCCGCGTACCCGGCGATGGTTTTTCGGACCGTGCGCCCGTCGTGCAGGAACAGGTACGCGCGGTCGCCGCTGCGGGCGAGTAACCCGTCGAGGCGGTGCGTCCCCTGTGGAGCCCGCAGTCGGCTGACCTCCGGGTAGCGGTCCCAGACCTGGACGACGGGAGATCCCGCCGTGATGCCCTCCGGTGTCCGCATCGGATCGCCGACCCAGAGCAGCACGAGTTTGTCCTCCACGAAGACCGGGCTGACCATGTCGTGGCCGGCGAGCACCGGCCCGCAGGCATCCAGGCTGGTCCGCAGGATGCCGCGCCGGGTCAGCTCGTCCTCGGTGACGCCGAACTCGATGTTCTGCAGGCCGTTCAGGTCGATGATCTCTACGCTGCCGGCGGGTCGGCCCTCCGGGATCGGCCCGGTTGGCGGTGCGCCGCTGCCAGCGATCGAGGCAGCCGTCATCAGTACGGCGATAAACGCAAATTGTCGCAATTTCATGGAATCCCCCAGTCCCCAACGGAACGGGGGCGTTCAGGTTGCTGCCAGTGGCCGGATTACTGGTTTTCCCACTGTTCGACCAGCTCGTCCCAGTAGTCGGCGCTGAGTCGACGTCGCCCGTGCGCCAGCCAGCCGTCGGTGTTGCGCTCCAGGTGCAGACCCAGTTCGGCGAACCTGTCGATCCACGAGCCGGGCTCGACACCCAGTCGGGTCAGCGCCCCGTTGATCGGCCACTGCTCGCGCGGCGCGTCCAACTCGTCGTCGAAGCGCGGCCCCCAGAACGATGCCCCGCCCAACCACACCACCGCCGACTGGTAGCCGACGCCACCGCCGAACTCGGCCTCCAGGTAGGCCACCGGCCCCGACCGTGACCAGCGGCTCAACACCTCGACCAGCGCCGTCGACAACACCAGGCCGAACGGTCGTGCGGCGCTCCGGTCGTCGGTCGCGAAATCCGGCAACGAGCCGGTCAGTTCGATCACCAACTGCGGGGTGACCGGCAGCAGCGCGAAGTCCTGGCGCAGCTCGCCGAGGACCGCGTGATCCAGCTCGGCGGTCTGCTCGCGGAGCAGCTCGACGTCCGCGACCACCGCGCTGAGCTGGTACGCCACCAGATCCCTCCGCGTCCACAGCCTGTGGATAGAACATGTGTACGACGGTTTCTGGTCCGTCGGCTCCCGCGGACCGTACCCGCCGCCCGTACTCGTCCCCCAATCAGGCGTGATGGTTCGTCACCGCACTATCCGTTCGTCTCATGTCAATCACCCGGCCGACTGCCTACGGTGTTCAGGCGCCTATTCGAAACGGGGTTTCTGTGCAACGAAGCGCAACTCTATTGGTTCTTCCCACTGTTCTGGCCAGTCTGGCCGTGAGTGTCCCCGCGCAGGCCGCGGAGGGCGTACGGACCATCACCAGGGATGGCGTCGTGCTTCAGCACCACGAGGTGCCGGTGCCGAAGACGACTCCCAGGTTCCGGGGTGTCGGCGTCACCCGATCCGACTTCGACGGCGACGGCATCGACGACATAGCGGTGTTCGGCGAACCGACCTACTACAACGTGCCGCTGGTCCCGGCCGGTGTGGTCACCGTGCGGTACTCCGCAGCCGCGAAGGTCGACCATTTGTTGGGCGCCATCCCGGGGGACGGCGGCGCCGTCGCCTTCGGCATGGCGCTCGTGGCGGGGGACTTCAACGGCGACGGCTACGACGACCTGGCGATCGGCAACCCGGATGAGCCTGATTCCCGTACCGGGGTACACGCTGGCGGGGTCTGGGTCATCCCGGGCGGCCGCAACGGCCTGGTGGTCGACTCGGCGGTCCACTTCAACCAGGATTCGCCGGGTGTTCCGGACAGCCCGGAAAGCTCCGACCAGTTCGGTGCCGCCCTCGCCGCCGGTGACATCAACGGGGACGGCCGCGACGACCTCGCCATCGGCGCCTGGGGGGAGTCGATCGGCACCAAGGCGAGCGCCGGCGCGGTCACCGTCCTCTTCGGTGCGCCGGCCGGCCTCACGGCCACCGGGGCGCAGCACCTGCACCAGGACCAGGCCGCGGTGCCCGGAGCGGCCGAGAACAACGACCAGTTCGGCTACACGCTCGCGATCGGCAAGGTCGACAACAACAGCCACCAGGACCTGGTCATCGGCGCGCCCCGGGAAAACGACGGCGTGAGCTGGGGCGGCAGCGGCATGGTCACCCTGATGTGGGGCTCGGCGAGTGGTGTGTCATCCACCGGTGCCACCTCGGTGACCGGTGCGGCGATCGAACCCAACGACGGGACCGGCACCGTCGCCTGGTACCTGGGGGATGCCCTCGCCGTCGGCGACCTGAACGGTGACGGGCTGGGCGAGGTGGTCGTCGGCGCCCCCGGTGCGCAGACCCCGGGCATCAACGGCGGCCTCATCGCGGCCTTCGCCGGACGCTCCGCCGGCCTGTCCAGCAGCGCGGTTCAGGTCATCACCCAGCGTACGGCCGGGGTGCCGGGCGACCCCGAGTCTGACGACCGCTTCGGTGCCACCTTGGCGGTCGGCGACGCGACCGGTGACGGTAAGGCGGACGTGCTTGTCGGCGCCCCCGGCGAGGACATCGGCGCGCGGGTCGACGCCGGCAGCGTCACCCTGCTCAAGGGGTCGGCCGCGGGGCTGACGGGGACCGGCGCGCAGGGGTTCGACCAGGACCACTCGGCCGTCCCGGACGGGTCCGAGCAGGGCGACAAGTTCGGCTCGGCTGTCGCCCTGCTGAACCTCAGCACCGCCGCCGGGTTCGACGCCCTCGTGGCGTCCCCCGGGGAAGAGGTGACGGGTGACCTCGCCGGCTATCCGTCCGGGGTCATCAACCCGTTCTCCGGCTCAGCCGGCGGGCTGGTTCCGCAGAACAAGACGTGGAGCGGTCTGTCCGAGCGCACCGAGATCGTCTGGCCGCAGCGCTACGGCCTGCGGATCGCCGGGCCGCAGAGTGGCGGACCGCTGTTCTGAGTAGTGCGTGGCGAGCGCCCGGCCGGTCCATCAGAACCGGCCGGGCGCTCGCGCGAGCACCGCGCCTCCCCGGCATCACGTCCCCAGATCTTGGACACTTTCCGTTCTGTCCGGACGGAAACTGTCCAAGATCTCGGGCCACGGCACCCGAGGTTCGACGTTCGGCTGCCAGTTCGAGGGTGCGAAGGGTGCCGTCGTCGGCCCGGTGCTCGTCGACGAGGAAGCGACCCGGTCCCTGGGCGGCGCCGAACTCGAGGCGTGGTTCTCGGGGCAGGGCGCGGAGCACGTCCAGGTGGTGGGCTGACACACCGCGCAGACGATTCAGGGCCGGTCCCCATTGGGGCCGGCCCTGTCGTTCGTGCTGCTCAGGCGAGCGGAGGATACGAGATTCGAACTCGTGAGGGTGTAAACCCAACACGCTTTCCAAGCGTGCGCCCTAGGCCTCTAGGCGAATCCTCCGCGAGCCAGGATACAGGCCCACGTCGGGCGGGCCACCCCACCACCCCCTGAAGATCGACGGGCGGTCGGGTAGGCTTGGCGTCACCTCCCGTGCGGCGGTATCTCGTGAACCTCCCCAGGGCCGGAAGGCAGCAAGGATAAGCGAGCTCTGCCGGGTGCACGGGAGGCCTTTTTGTCTGTGGGCCGGTTGATCCACTCGGCATCCGTGATGTCGCGGTGTCCCGGTCATGCGGACGCCGCGGTTTCCAGGAAGCCGAGTCGATCAGGCCCGACGACCGGGAAGCCGAGTCGATCAACCCCGAGGGCCCAGGCGCCCCGGCGGGGTGGGTGGTCACCCGCGCCCGACCGGCGCAGAATGGCTCGGTCGAGAGGAGGCGGGACGAGTGACGCTGGCGCTCTACCGCAAGTACCGGCCGCGTACCTTCGCTGAGGTCATCGGCCAGGAGCACGTGACCGAGCCGCTGTCGCAGGCGCTGCGCAGCGGGCGGCTCAACCACGCCTACCTCTTCTCCGGCCCGCGCGGCTGCGGCAAGACCACGAGCGCCCGGATCATGGCCCGCTCGCTCAACTGTGAGCAGGGCCCCACCCCCGAGCCGTGCGGCAAGTGTGACTCCTGCCGCTCGCTTGCCGCCGACGGCGCCGGCTCGATCGACGTGATCGAGATCGACGCGGCCAGCCACGGTGGTGTCGACGACGCCCGCGAGCTGCGCGAGCGTGCCTTCTTCGCACCGGCCAGCAGCCGGTTCAAGATCTACATCATCGACGAGGCGCACATGGTCTCGACCCAGGGCTTCAACGCCCTGCTCAAGCTGGTCGAGGAGCCCCCGGAATACGTCAAGTTCATCTTCGCCACCACCGAGCCGGAGAAGGTCCTCGGCACGATCCGGTCGCGGACCCACCACTACCCGTTCCGGCTGTTCCCGCCGAAGGTGGTCCGCCCGTACCTGGAGCAACTCACCCAGGCCGAGGGCGTCGCCGTCGAACCGGCGGTCTTTCCGCTCGTGGTGCGCGCCGGTGGCGGCAGCATGCGGGACAGCCTCTCCGTGCTCGACCAGCTCATCGCCGGTGCGGGCGCGGAAGGGGTCAGCTACGCCCGGGCCGTCTCGCTGCTCGGGGTCACCGACTCCGCGCTGATCGACGAGATGTGCGACGCGCTTGCCGCCGGTGACGGCGCGGCCGCGTACGCCACCGTCGACCGGGTCGCCGAGGCCGGGCACGACATGCGCCGGTTCGCCTCCGACCTGCTGGAGCGGCTCCGTGACCTGATCGTCATCCAGCAGGTGCCGGACGCCGCCGCGAAGGGCCTCATCGACGGCCCGGCCGACCAGATCGAGCGGATGGCCGCCCAGGCCTCGCAGCTCGGCTCGGCCACGCTCTCCCGCTGCGCCGACATCGTGCACGACGGGCTGGTCGAGATGCGCGGCACCACCGCGCCCCGGCTGCTGCTGGAGCTGATCTGCGCCCGGATGCTGCTGCCCGGCGTGGACGACTCCACCGGCGGTCTGCTCCAGCGCCTGGAACGGATGGAACGTCGGCTCACCCTGGGCGGCACCGACGCGCCGTCGGCCGCCGCCGGGCCCGCGCCGACCCACCACCCAGGGGTACGCCCACAGCAAGCCCCCCCGGTCCCGGCTGCCGGCACCCCGGCACCGGCGAACGCCCCGACCTCCGCGCCGCCGTGGACTGTCGACCCGGCGGCGTCCTCGCCCCGGAGCGGCGCGGCCACGGGCGCTCCCGCCCCGGCCGGCTCGGTCTCCGGCGCTCCCGCCCCGGGTGCCTCGGCCTCGGGCGCTTTCGCCCCGGCTGGCTCGGCCTCCGGGGCGCCGGTCTCGCCCGCTCCGACCTCCGGGGCGCCGGTCTCGTCCGTCTCGGCGGCCGACTCGCCGATCCCGGCGTCCCCCGGTGCGTCGACCGGGTCCCCCGCCGAGGCCGTGCCCGGCTCACCCGCCGGGCCGGCCCCGCGTCGCGTGGTGCCACCGTCGGCGGTGCTTCCCGACCCGGCGACGCCCGCGCCGCCCCGACCGGGAGCACCTGCCGCTGCGCTGGACGCGGTAGCGGTCCGCCGCGTCTGGCCCGACGTGGTCGGCAAGGTCAACCGGACCAACAAGCGGATCGCCGCCCTGATGCGGGACGCGGTCGTCCGCGAACTCGACGGCGACATGCTGGTGCTGACGGTGAAGTCCACCGTGCTGGCCAAGATGATGGCCGACCACGCGGCGGTGCTCACCGACGCGCTCTACGAGGAGCTGGGCGGGCGCTGGCAGATCCGGTGCGAGGTGGCCGGCGAGCGCGGTGGTGTGTCCCTGTCCAGCTCACCCCGTACGCAGCCCGCCGCACCGGCTCGCCCCGCCGCACCGCCGGCCCCGACGAACGCCGCGCCCCCGCCTGCCGTCGCCGGCCCGACGAGCGCACCGCCAGCCGCGCCGGGCTCGCACGTCGACGGGCTGGGGGGTGCGGTAGCCAACGCCCCGTCGGGCGCCCCGCCCACCACCGCGAATTCGAACGTCGTTCCTGGGTCGAACGCCGCGCCGGGCTCGAACGCCTCAGCTGGGTCGGCGAGCGCGCCTCGTGACCCGGCGAACCCGGCGGGTGCTCCCGGCGGGGCTTCTGGTGGTCACGGTGCTGGTCGGCCGGGTGTTGCGCCGTCCGCCGCAGCGGACGACGAGGAGGACTGGCCGGAGGCTGCCCGCCCCGGCGGGGGTGCCCCGGCTGGTGAGGCGACGGATGACGAGGACTGGCCGGAGGCCGCCCGACCCGGCGGCACGGCAGCCGGCAACGAGTCGAGCCGCGACGGCTCGCACTCCGCGACGGCGTCGGCCGCCGCGAGCGGCAGCGGAGCACACGGCAGCGCCGCGAACGGGGGTGGCAGCACCGGCGGCGGCCTCAGCAGCGGCGGCGCGAACGGCGGCGGCGCGAACGGCGATGGCCTCAGCAGCGGTGGCAGCACCGGCGGTGGCGCGAACGGCGGTGGCCTCAGTAGCGGCGGCGGCGCGAACGGCACCGGACCGGGCGGTTCGGGGGCGGCGGCCGGTGGCGGTAGGCCGGACGGGCGGGGTAACCCGACACCGGCGGCCCGGCAGCCGGCGACAGCCGGTGGTGCACCGGTGAGCAGCGCCATCGCCGCGGCTCGCGCGGCGGCGGCGGGGCGCGGTGCGCGTACCGCAGCGGCAGCCCGACCCGTCGCGGACGCCGAGTGGGCGGGCGAGCCGCCCTACGACCCGGACTTCGACGGCCCGGGGCGGGCCGGAGGTCGGCCGGGCGGCGCGGCTGCGGCCCCGGCCTACGAGGGGTTCGACCCGGGCGACGAGCCGTTGGACGAGATCATCGACGAGAAGACGGCCCGGGAGTCGAGCGAGGAGCAGGCGGTACGCCTGCTCCGAGAGACGTTCGGCGCCGAGAAGATCAACGAGATCGACGCCCGCTAACGCCCCGCCCCGTGCTGTCGATCATGGAGTTGTGCTGGGCGGCAAACCGCCCATGGGTGGTCTCTTCGGGCACCACAACTCCATGATCGACGGAGGCTGGGGGTTGGGGCCGGCGGAGGCTGAGGGCTGGGGCCGAGGCGGGGTGAGGGGGAGTTTCGGCAAGTAGGACGGCCAGGCCGCATGCCCAGAGGGGAAAGGGTAGGACGGCTATTCGTTCCATGCCGCCTACTCCGATTCCCAGGCCCTGCTGGGCGGCGAACAACGTCGTCCCGACCAGCGCGACGAGGCCGGCGGTGAGGGTGAGTCGTCGCCACCTGCCGAGGGTCGTGCCGCTCGGGGCGAAGCCGGCGAGGAGCAGCCCGATGTTGCCTGTCCCCATGATCAGAAATGCGCCGAGGACGTGCAGGTTCTCGTCGACGTCGGCGGGGTAGAGGGCGGCCAGGGCGTACCCGACGGTGGCCAGCAGCAGGAGTGTCTGGGCCGTGCGCACCACCGCGCCGTGACCGAGGGTGCGCCAGGTGAGCAGGAGCCCGACGGCGAGCAGTACGGCGGTGGCAAGTGTCGCGGTGTTCATCAGTGGGTGCCACGGCGAGCAGACGTAGCGGGGGCGGGTGGTGTCCCAGACGCCGCAGTGGGCGTTACCGAGGTCGCTGATGTTGTGGGTGGCCCAGCTGTAGGTCGGCTCGCGCCACCGCAACCCGGTGATCAGGCTGGCGACCAGGAAGAGGGGTGTGGCCGCGAGCCAGCACAGCGCGCCGACCCGGCTGGTGCGGTTGAGGTTCATGCCACGAGCACACCAGTGTGGTGACCGTCGGCGCACTACCAGCAGATGGCCGGTTCGGGGTAGGGGTAGCCGTACCCCGAAGGCTCGGCGTGGGCGGACCAACCGGGCGGGGAGAGGTCGGTCCCAGCGGATAGGCTGAGCGGCGGTCGAGCAGACGAGTGTGAGAAGGAGCCATCCCGTGCGCCCAGGTGGACAGCCGAACATGCAGCAGATGCTGAAGCAGGCGCAGAAGATGCAGCAGCAGATCGCCGCCGCCCAGGCCGAGTTGGCCGAGGCCGAGCTGACCGGCACCGCCGGTGGCGGGCTGGTCACCGCGACCGTCTCCGGTTCCGGTGAGCTCAAGGCCATCAAGATCGACCCGAAGGCCGTCGACCCGGACGACGTGGAGACCCTCGAGGATCTGGTCGTCGCGGCCGTGCACAACGCCGCCGAGGCGGCTCGGGAGCTGACCGAGCGCAAGATGGGCCCGGTCGCCGGCGGCATGGGCGGCCTCGGCCTGCCCGGTTTCTGAGCCGGCAGATGTACGAAGGTGCCATCCAGGATCTGATCGACGAGCTGGGTCGGTTGCCGGGCGTGGGCCCGAAGAGTGCTCAGCGGATCGCGTTCCACGTCCTCTCGGCAGATCCGGCCGACGTCAACCGGCTGGCCGGCGCGCTACGCAAGGTCAAGGAGCTGGTGCGGTTCTGCACGACCTGCTACAACGTGGCCGAGTCCGAGCAGTGCCGGATCTGCCGCGACCCGCGCCGCACCGACGAGGTGCTGTGCGTGGTGGAGGAGCCCAAGGACGTGGTGGCCATCGAGCGGACGGGCGAGTTCCGCGGTCGCTATCACGTGCTGGGCGGCGCGATCAATCCGCTGGAGGGGATCGGTCCGGACAATCTGCGCATCCGCGAGCTGATGATCAGGCTCGGTGGCGGCGGGGTGCGGGAGTTGATCCTGGCCACGGATCCCAACACCGAGGGTGAGGCGACCGCCACCTACCTGGCGCTGATGGTGAAGCCGATGGGCATCTCGGTGACCCGGCTGGCCAGCGGGCTGCCGGTCGGCGGCGACCTGGAGTACGCCGACGAGATCACCCTGGGGCGGGCCTTCGAGGGGCGCCGCGCGGTCTGACCGCCTGACGCACGGCCGGTGGCCGGCACCCGCGCGGGTGCCGGCCCCCCGCGGGGGGAGGGGCGGAAAAGATATATAAAACCAGGCCGACACGGGGGGGGTGGAGCGGAACAGGTAGGATGACGGGGGGCTA
>NZ_JBSGIV010000067.1:0-33241 GCF_053605225.1 Micromonospora sp. NPDC003944 | reverse complement strand
CCCGGTGATCAAGAGGTTTCGGTCACGACACGCCCGGCCGGGTGACCGAAACCTCTTGATCACCGCGCAGAGCGGGCAACGGAGGGGGTGGGTGGGCAGGGGGGTTAGGTGGTTAGGAGGATTCCGGTTAGGAGGACTCCGTGGGCCAGGTTGAGGACTCCGTCGCAGCCGGGGTAGCCGACGCGGGCCAGGCCGCCGGAGGCTCGGCGACCGAACAGGTACGGGGCCAGCGAGTACGGGACGTCGGCCGTCACCGTCTCACCGGTCTCGATCTGGACGAAGTCCATCGACACCCGGTCGGTCGGCAGGTACTCCTGGAGGATGGCGCCGCCCTGGTCCACGGCGGCGCGCACACCGTCGGCCCAGTCCGCCGCGCTCAGCTCCGGGCCGAGCAGCACACCGTGCCCGGCCGAACCGTCGGCCGGCTTCGCCACGAGCGTGGCCTGCTCGGCGATGGCCCGGTCCAGCACCGCGGCGGTCAACGACACCGTGTACGGCACGTGCCGCCGAATCAGCGCCTGGTCGTCGGCGGGCAACCCGTCCACGTCCTCCCACAGCCACCCGAAGGTGGTCTTGTTACCGAGCAGCCAGGCCGCCGCCGACACGAACATCGGGAGGGTGCCGGCGGCGAGGGCCAGGGCCACCGCGTCCAGGCCGGCGGTCGGGGTGACCCGGTTGGGCACGAACAACCGGAACAAGGCGTCGACACGGGCACCGTCGACGACCAGGCGGTTGTCGGCATCCAGGGTGGCGCTGGCCACCGGCGCGATGACCAGGTCGATGCCGAAGTCCCGGGCCCGTACGGCGAGAGGGTGGAGGATCCGGATGAAGGTCTGCGGGTCGTCGAGGCCGGGGTAGTCGCCGTCGAAGTCCATCAGCAACGCCACCCGGGCGCCCTCGGGCAGCCGCAGCTCCTCACGGATCGCCACGAACCGCTGGTCGAGCAGTGACGGCGCGGCCCGCACCGGCAGATCGTCGAGGATGCCCTGCTCCTGGTAGAGGGCCGCGTACCGCTGGATGACGGTGTCGGCGTCGAACCCGCCGCCGAGGCTGCTGTCGATGTTGTACTCCACGAACTTCGGCACCCCGCCGGAGAAGATCACATCCGGGCGGTACGCGGCCAGCAGCGCCTCGGTGAGCGGCTCGGACTCGTCCAGCAGGCGGGTCTCCCCCACCGGCACCCCGAGCAGGCGGCGCAGCTCGCCGGCGGTGCCGGCGCGACGGCGGCAGGCGTCGAGGATGAGCTGGGCGAGCCGGTCGCAGACCTCGTTGAGCTCCCGCCAGGCGTCCGCCGTGAGCACCGGGGGGCGGGCCAACCGCCACTGCTTGTTGTACGTGGCCCGACCGTGGAAGACCTGCTCCCAGGCCGCCGCCCCACTGGCCACCATGGCCCGGCGGGCCGGCTCCGGCAGGTCGGTCCAGGCCCGGTCCGCCGGCGGCCACGGGTAGTTCGGGTCGATCATGATGAGTCCTTCATGGTCAGGTGGATGGCGGTGGCGAGCTGGTGCCGGCCGGGCTGCACGGCACGGTCCAGGGCCGGCGCGAACGGCAGCACCGCGCCGTCCGGTCGGGTGACCCGGCGCGGTGGGGCCAGCAGCCGGACCCGCTCCACCACCGAGGCGATGATCTCGGCGGCGATGCCGCAGGAGCGGTTGCCGTCGTCGAGCACCACGAGTCGCCCGGTGCGGGCCACCGACTCGGTGAGACCGTCGATGTCGAACGGGTACAGGGTGCGCGGGTCGAACACCTCCACCGAGACCTGGTCGGCCAGTTCCTCGGCGACCGCGAGCGCGTCGTGGACCAGGTGCCCGATCGCGACCACCGTCACGTCGTCACCGGAACGGTGGATCCGGCCGCGGCCCAGCGGTACCGGGGTCAGGTGGTCCACGTCGTCGCGGACGTCCATCGCGCCGGCCGGCGCGAACACCACCACCGGGTCGTCGTGGCGGACCGCGGTGACCAGCAGCCCGTACGCGTCGGCCGGGGTGGACGGCACGACGGTGACCACCCCGACGTGGGCGAAGAGGCTGTACGGGTGGTCGGAGTGCTGCCCGGCCCACCCGGTGCGCGACCCGGAGCCGGGCACCAGGTAGGTGACCGGCACGGCGCACTGCCCGCCGGTCATCAGCGGGAACTTGTGCGCGTGGTTGACGATCTGCTCGAAGACCAGGAAGAGCAGCGACGGGATCTGGAACTCGATCACCGGCCGGAGCCCGGCCAGCGCCGCCCCGGTGGCGAAGCTGGTGAACGCCTGCTCGGACAGGGGGGTGTCGCGGACCCGGTCGGTGCCAAACCGTTTGGCCAGTCCGGTGGTCACCAGCGACGCCCCGACCTGGATATCCTCGCCGAGCAGGAACACCGCCTCGTCGCGGGCCAGCTCGTCGGCGAGGGCCCTGGTCAACGCCCGGCGGTACGACAGTCGGGGCACCTCAGCCACCTCCGGTGCGTGCGGTCATTCAGCCACCTCCGGTGCGGGCGGTCAGGCCGCTGGCGTACAGGTAGCTCAACGCGTCGGCCGGGTCGGGTTCGGGGCTGTCCAGGGCGAACCGGACCGCCGCGTCGAGGGTCGCCTCGACCTCGGCGTCCACTGCTGCCCGGTCGGCGTCGGCAAGCCGTGAGCCCTGAATGTCCACCGGGTCCCGGGCCCGACCGCGCGTCACCTCGTCGGGTGGGCGGTAGTCGAGGCGTACCGCGTGTTCGAAGGTGTGGTGGACGTCGAAGCGGTGGGTCCGGGCCTCGATCAGCTCGGGGCCGCCGCCGGCGCGCAGGCGCGCGACGGCGGCGGACGCGGCGACGCGTACCGTCTCGGGGTCCTGACCGTCGACCTCGGCGGCCGGGATGCCGAAGGCGGCGGCCCGGCCGGTGATGGTGCCGGCCACCGCGCCGGCGACCGGCATGGTGGTGGCGTAACCGTTGTTCTCGCAGACGAACAGCACCGGCACCCGCCAGAGCGCGGCCAGGTTGAACGCCTCCAGCAGCATCCCCTCGTTGACCGCGCCGTCGCCGAAGAAGCTCACCCCGACGGTGTCGCGGCCCCGGCGGCGGTGGGCCCAGACCGCGCCGGTGACGATCGCCCCGGAGGCGCCGACGATCGCGTTGGCGCCGAGCACGCCGATGCTCAGGTCGGCGGCGTGCATCGAACCGCCCCGGCCGGCGTTGAGGCCGGTGACCCGGCCGCACAGCTCGGCGAGCATCCGGGCCGGGTCGGCCCCCCGGGCAAGGACGTGCCCGTGCCCCCGGTGGGTTCCGGCGAGCACGTCGTCGGCGCCCAGGGCCGCGCAGACGCCGGCGGCAACCCCCTCCTGACCGAGGTACGGGTGGATGCCGCCGATGATCTGCCCACCGTGGACCAGCTCCACCGCTCGTTCCTCGAACCGGCGGATCAGCCGGACCGTGCGGTAAAGCCGGACCGGGTCGGCGTCGGTCACGCCGGGCCCTTGATGGCGGCCAGGATGTCGTCCCAGAGCCGGGCTCGGGCGGCGAGGGCGGTGTTCACCGTGTCGGCGCACTCGCGCCACTTGGTGTCGTCGTCGCCGCACAGGTCGGCGAGCATCTGCATGGCCATCGGGGTGTGCTGTTCACCGTCGACCTCGATGTGCCGCTCCAGGTAGTCGACGAACGTGTGCAACCGGTTGCTGCGTTCGTTCACCGAGACGACCTGGGTGAACATGTCCGGGATCAGGTCCTCCCGACCGAACGCGAAGGCCGCCGCCTGGCAGTGCACCGGAGTGGACTCGATGATCTGCCAGGTCGTCGCGGCGAACCTCGTCGACGCGGCCGGCGCTCCCGCCTCGGCGAGTGCCTCGGTGACCGGCCGCCCGGCGCGCAGCAGGTCGACGAGGGCGTTCACCGCCGTGGTGTCCGCGCCGGCCTCGGCCATGCCCCGCACGTACAACTCGAAGTGGCTGATGTAGCCGCCGTCCAGCTCGTCGCTCTCCTCGACCATGACGATGTCGTTGATGAGGCGGCGGCTGCCGGTCGGACCGGTCGGGATCCACGGCACGTCGACGCAGGTCAGTTGCCGTTGCAGTGACTTCAGCAGGGACATGAAGTCCCAGACCGCGAAGACGTGGTGCTCCATGAAGGTGACGAGCGCCTCGTGGGTGTCCAGGTTGGCGTAGAGCGGGTGCTTGACCACCACGTCCCGCCGGTCGGTCACCGCCCGTTCCAGCCGTTCGATGCCGGGGTGTGTCTGACCCCAGTCGTAGCGTGACATGTCAGCCTCCCTGCTGGGCGCGGTGGCGCCAGATGATCGGGCAGTAGTCGGGGTCCGCGTAGTCCGGCCGCCCTTCGTGGGTGCGGCGGACCAGCACGTCGTGGTTGTACGCGGCGAGCGTGCCGTCGGAGAGCGGATACTCCCGCCAGGCGTTGTCGCCGTCCTGCAGGTGCAGCGAGATCGCCTGTCGGGGCCGACCGCTGACGTTGGGCCCACTGCCGTGGTAGGTGCGGCAGTGGTGGAAGCTCACGTGTCCCTTGGGGATCACCATCGGGATCTTGCGGATCTCCGCGCCGTTGTGCGCGGCGTTCTCGGCCAGCATCTCCTCCAGCTGGCTGCGGTCCCGGTCGGCGAAGTGCCGCACCACGGTGTCGTCCGCGCCGATCTCCTTCCAGCGGTGCGAGCCGTCGACCATCGTGATGGTGCCCATCTCCTCACCGCAGTCGTGGAAGGGGATGAACGCGGTGAGCATCTTCTCCGACGACGAGGACGCCCAGTAGTGCTTGTCGAAGTGCCAGGGCACGATGTTGCTGGGTTCACCCTCGATCGGCGGTTTGTAGATCAGCGTGGACTGGAAGACCCGGATCTCGTCGGCCTGGGCCAGCCGGGCGGCGACCGCGCCGATCAGCGGCTTGCGCAGGATCGCGCCGAGCCCGTCGTGCTCGTGGTGGACGTAGTCGTTGTGCCGCTGCACCGGGCCCTTCGACGGGTCCCAGTAGGCCAGCTTCGGTGGGCGTACCGGCAGCCGGCGGTCGCGCTCCCCGTCGTAGTAGCGCTGCGTGGCGGCGGCGAGGGCGTCCACCTCGTCGTCGGTGAACACCTTCTTCGACAGGTACCAGCCGTGCTCGGCGTAGTGCCGCACGTCCTCGTCGGACGGCAGCAACGCCTGCTCCTCGACGGTCAACGCGGTCATGCGCCCACCCCCTGTGGGGTGGCCGCCGCGGCGGCCAGCTCCCGTTCCTTGGCCTCGTAGAGCGCCTTGATGTTGCCGCTGCCGAACCCCCGCGCGCCGCGCCGCTCGATCAGCTCCAGGAAGAGCGTGCGACGCACGTGCATCGACTCGGCGAAGATCTGCAACAGCTGGCCGTCGTGGTCGGAGTCGACGAGCACCCCCAGCTCGCGCAGCCGGTCCAGCGGGGCGTCCACCTGACCGACCCGCGCCTCCAGGGCGTCGTAGTAGCTGGCCGGCGTGCCGGCGAAGCGCACCCCGCGCCGGCCCAACGCCTCCACCGCGCCGACGATGTCGTCGGTGCGCAGCCCCAGGTGCTGCACTCCCCCGCCGGCGTGCTGGTCGAGGAACGCGTCGATCTGGCCCGGCCGCCGCGAGCGGTCCGGTTCGAGCAGCACCACGGTGACCCGCCCGGTCGGGCTCTGCACCACCTTGGAGTTCATCCCCTGCCCGTCGACCTCGATGTGCTCCTCGAAGATCTGCGCGAAGCCGAACAGCGCCTCGAAGTGCCGGACCGTCTCGTCGAGCTGGCCGGGCGGCACGCAGACCGCCAGGTGGTCGATCTCGGCGAGGACCGGCGGGTGGCGCTCCGACGTCGACGTCGCCGCGGTGATGGCTCCGGGCAGGAACTCGCCCCGCCCGCCCCGGCGCTGCACCAGCCGGTGCCGCACGTCGGCGAAGCCGTCCACCTCGGCGACCACCACCTCGGCGTCCGCGCCGGTGCGGGTGGTCGGTGGCGTCATGCCGGTCGCGCCCCGACCCACCAGCTCGGCGTACGCGGCCGACACGTCGTCGACCTCGACCGCGACGACCGCGATGCCGTCACCGTGGCGCTGCACGTACCGGGCGGCCGGATGGTCGGCGCTCAACCCCGAGGTGAGCAGCAGCCGGATGTCGCCGTGGCAGAGCAGCAGCGAGCGCTGCCCCGCCAGCCCGGTCTCCGGACCGCCCTGGCCACAGATCTCGAAGCCGACGGCGGTGCTGAAGTAGAAGGCCGCCTGTCGGGCGTCTCCCACGTAGAGTTCGATGTGGTCAATGCCACGGATGTCCATGTCCCCTGATAACCCTTCCCACGGTTCCCTCCGTGTTGCTTGACCGGACGCGCCCCGCCCGGCTTGCCGCGTCGATCACCCCCTCGGCTCGGCGACGCGCGCCAGCACCAGGCTCACGTTCTGACCGCCGAACCCGAACGAGTTGGTGACCGCGTACTCGACGTCGGCCTTGCGGGGCGTGCCACGGATGTGGTCCGCCGGGCAGGCCGGATCGGGATCGTCGAGGTGGTACGTCGGCGGCAGCAGCCCCCGACCGAGCGCCAACGCGGTGGCCGCCGCCTCCAGCACCCCGGAGGCGCCCAGCAGGTGGCCGGTGAGCGCCTTGGTGGAGCTGACCGGCACACCGCCGACGCCGAAGACGTCGGCCAGGGCGGTGGTCTCCGCGATGTCACCGAGCTTCGTGCCGGTGCCGTGCGCGTTGACGTAGCCGACCGCCGCCGCCGGCACACCGGCGCTGCGCAGCGCCCGGCGGACGCACGCCGCCGCGCCGACGCCGTCCGGGCGGGGTGCGGTCGGGTGGTACGCGTCGGTCGTCGCGCCGTGGCCGGCCACCTCGGCGTACCCGACGACACCGCGCGCCGTGGCGTGCTCGGCGCGTTCGAGCACCAGCAGCGCGGCGCCCTCGGACAGGACGAACCCCCTGCGGGACGTGTCGAAGGGCCGGCTGGCCCGGCCCGGGTCGGTGCCGGCGCGCGCCAACGCCCGCGCGTTGCCGAAGGTGTCGGCGAAGGTTGGGAAGAGTGGCGCCTCGCTGGCCCCGCAGACCACCACGTCGACCTCACCGGTCGTGATGAGCCGGACCCCGTCGGCGACCGCCTGGGCGCCGGAGGCGCAGGCGGTGCCGACCGACGAGCTGTAGCCCCGGATACCGTGCGCGATGGCGATCCGCGCCGCCGGCATGTTCGGCAGGATCCCGGTGAGCAGGTACGGGCTGACCGCCGCCCGCCCCCGCGCCGCCCGGGCCAGCACCTGCGACTCCAGGGTGGCCATCCCCCCGACCCCACCGACGATCACACCGATGCGGTCCGGGTCGACGTCGCGGCCCACCTCGATGCCGGCGTCGGTGAGGGCGTCGGCGGCGGCGAGCAGGGCGAGGACGACGATCCGGTCCAGCACCCGGGTCTCCGGGCCGGACGCGACGGTCCGCGGGTCGATCTCGGGCAGCAGGCCGGCGACGTCGAGCGACTGCGCCGCCGGGTGCCCCTCGGGCGGGCGGCTCAACCCGGACCGGCCGGTGGTCAACGCGTCGAAGGTCTCCTCGACGCCCCGCCCGACCGGGGTGAACAGCCCCATCCCGGTGATCAGTGCGGTCACGAGCCGGCCTCGGTGAGGTAGCGCTCGCGCAGGACCACCTTGCGGACCTTGCCGGTCACGGTCACCGGAATGTCGGCCGAGCGCACCGGCACGACCCGGCGCAGAGTGGCCCCGACGTCCGCGCCGAGGGCGGCGCGGACCCGCTCGGTGCGGTCCTCGGCCTCGTCGGCGCCGGCGGCCAACTCCAGCAGTACGTCGGTGACCACCTCGCCGGCCTCCGCGACGATCACCACGGTGCAGTCGGTGACGTCCGGGCAGGCGGCGAGGATCCTCTCCTCGGACAACGCGGTGTAGAAGCGCCGCCCGGCACCGGCGTCGACCGCGTCCACCGCTCGGTCCAGGTGGTAATAGCGGCCGTCGGCGTCGACGCGGACGAGGTCCCCGGTCAGGTACCAGCCGCGCTGACGGAAGCGGTAGGTGGTGACCGAGTCGTTCCAGTAGCCCCGGAACAGCGACGGCGAGTCGATGCCCAGGAAACCCACCTCGCCCACCGGCACCGGCTCGCCGTCGGCGTCGAGCACCGCCACCGTGGCGAACTGGTACGGGCGGCCGATGCAGCGGCCATACCTGTCGGTGTCGGCGCGGTGGGTGATGTGGAACATCGAGTGCCCCATCTCGCTGGAGCCGAGCCCGTCGATGAAGACCGAGCCGGGGACCCTCGCCACCCCGTCGCGGGTGATGGTGTCGTGCCAACCGACCGCGACGAGGCGGCGGATGTGGGGCTCGTGCGAGGCGTCGCCGGTGTTGAACCACAACCGCACCGAGTCCAGGTCGTACCCGGACAGGTCGAAGCGGGCCAGCTCCGCCCAGGTCACCGAGAAGCCGAACACCCCGTCGGGACGCCACCGTTGGATCGCGTCGAGCACCTGCTCGCCGCCCTGCTCGGAGAGCAGGAACATCTGCGCGCGGTTGCCCAGCGCCTGGTTGACCATGAGCACCGTGGCGGTGTGCGGTGCGGGCAGCGCGTTGAGGATCCGGGTGGTGCCCTGCGCCTGTGGCATGGCGAGCAGGTGCCGGGTGGCCGCGAAGAGGCTGGCGTGGGAGTGCAGCACCGCCTTGGGCACTCCGGTCGTCCCGGACGTGTGGGTGATCACGATCGGGTCGTCCGGGTGGTGCCGGTAGTGCGCCGGGGCCGCGGCCGGGTCGCCGGTGCCCGCCTGCGCGGGGGTGCCGAGCAGCGGTACGCCCAGCTCGTGCCCGGCCAGCAGCGCGGTGTGGGCGTCGTCGGCCAGCACACCGACGCCCCGCAGGCGGCGGATGTACTCGGCGGCGATCTCCGGACGGAGTTTGCCGTTCATCAGCGCCGGGATCGCCCCGAGCCGGGTCAGCGCCAGGTAGCTGAGCACCATGTCGGCGGCGGCGGTGGCCCAGACGGCGACCGGGTCGCGGGGGCGTACCCCCTGCTCGTGCAGCCAGGCGGCGCGGGCGGCGACCCGCTCGTCGAGCCGCCTGAGCGTCAGTGGCGTCTCGGCGGGGTGCCCGTCGACTGCGGTGTCGAAGGTCAGGCCGGGCCCGTCCGGGTCGGCTCCGTGGGCCAGGACCCGGGCCAGGACGTTGCCCGCGCCCAGCTCGGTGTCGGCGGCCAGGGTGCCGCGCAGTCCCCGTGTCCTCATGGTCGTACTCCTCCCCCCAGCAGCACCGCGACCGCCTCGGCCGGCCGGTCGGGTGCCTGTTCGATCAGGATCAGCAACACCTCGTCGGCGTCGCCGTCGTCGCGCAGCAGCTCGGCCTCGGCGACGCCGTCGGCGTACGGGTCGCCGGTCGGGCTGAGGCAGACCACCGGGCCGCGCAGGTCCCAGCGGGCTGCGATGTGCCCGGCGACGCTGTTGGGCACGGACTGGAAGAAGAACAGCGGGCCGATCCGCCCGCCGGCCTCGACGCTCGCCCGTACGTGCTTGGCGCTGGCGAGATCGCCGCTGGCGCTGACCAGCACGATCCCCGTCCGCACGCCGACCGGCACCCCCGCCGACCCGTACGCCCGCCGCAGACACCGCTCCGCGACGGCCACCACCACCGGCGCGAAGTCCGAGTGCACGAACCCCGCCACGCCCGGCGCGCTGCCCCCAAGGTCCCCACCCTCAGGCCAGGCAGCCCGCGCCCGCTCCCCCACCCGTGCCCCCGCGCCCTCTCCCGCCCTCTCCCCCGCCGATCTTGCGGTTTCGGTTGTCGTTTCGGGTGGTTCGTGGAATTCGTCGGGACAGAAAGTGCACGATCGCGGGGTGTTGAGGGGGGTCACGGGGCACCGACCAGGAGGGCGGTGTTGGCGCCGCCGAAGGCGGCGTTGAGGGTCAGGGCGTAGCGGGTGGTGAGCGCGGCCGGGCGATCCCTGATCACGTTCACCGGGCAGGAGTCGTCTCGGCCCAGCCAACCGGCGTTGACCGGCAGCTCACCGTGGCGCAGCGCGAGCACGGTGACCACCAGTTCGAGCAGCCCGGACGCCTCCAGCGCGTGCCCGTGCACCGACTTCGTGGAGCTGACCGGAACCTCGGTGCCGTGCCCACCGAGGGCGCGACGCAGTGCGGCCGCCTCGGCGGCGTCGCTCTGCGCGGTGCCGGTGGCGTTGGCGTTGACGTAGCCGACAGCCTGCGGTGGCAGCCCGGCCCGGCGCAGCGCGCCGTCGACCGCGCGGGCCAGCCCCGTGCCGCCGGGCTCCGGCTGGCAGGGGTGGAACGCGTCGCCGGCCCGTCCCCAACCGACCACGGCGGCAAGCGGCTCGGCCCCGCTCCGACGCCCGTCGCTGGACTCGAGGACCACTGCGGCCACGCCGTCACCAAGCAGCAACCCCCGACGGCCGGCGCTGAACGGGCGGACCGCCCCGTCGACCGCGAGGGCGCGACCGGCGTCGAAGAGCGCGAACTGGTCCGGCTCCACCAGATAGCCGGCGGCGACCACCACCCGCTCGACGTCACCTCTGGTGATCCGGGCGGCGGCGTCGGCCACCGCCGTGCTGGCAGACACGCAGGCGCTGGTGTAGACCCGGGTGTGACCGGACAGGCCACACCCGGCGGCGAGCTGGCCGGCGAGCACGGCCGGGGCCGGGCCCGCACCGGGGGCCGGGCCACCGTGCACGGCGAGGAGCAGGGCGCACCCGGCGCGCTGCGCGCGGTCCAGGCCGGCCGCCCGGCACGCCGCGTCGATCGCGGCGGCCAGCTCGTCGGGGAGCGTACCGACCTCGGGCAGGGTGGCCGCCGCGGTGACCCGGCGGGCGGCGGTATCGAACCTGTCTACCGGCCGGAACGCCGGCACGCCGGCCAGCACACCGGCGAGCTGCGCGTCGACGCCCCTGCCCAGGGCGCTGATCGCGGACATGCCGGTGAGCTGGGTGACACGCGCCTCAACCATCTGCGGAGGCGGTCAACGACGCCCGGAACACCGCCAGGGCGTCGTCGACGGTGCGGATGCTTGCAAGCTCGTCGTCGGCGAGGTCGAGCCTGCGGTCGTAGCGCTGCTCCACGAGGTGCACCAGCCAGGCGAGCTCCATCGAGCCGATCCGGTCGGACACCTCGGTCGCTGGTTTCGCGGTGAGTTCGGCGAGCATGGTCAACAGGTCAGCTCGCCCCAGATCGGGCTGACCGCTCATCAGGGTTTGTCGCTCGTCGTCTCAGCGACGCGATCGGCGACCATGGCGGTGAACTCGCCGACGGTCATCAGGGCCAGTTGCTCCGACTCGTCGTCGGCGAACGTGAGGCCGTAGCGGTCCTCGACCCGCACGGACAGGTCGGCCAGGGCGAGGGACTCCAGGTCGACGCCGGAGGGGCCGAGCGTGGTGTCGTCGTCGAGCCCTTCGACGTCGTAGTTCATGTCGGCGAGCTGCTCGACGACGAAGGCACGGACCTCGGCTCTCATGGATACCCTCTCTGCGTGGCTCAGTTGACGGTGTCCGGTCGGGACGCCGTCTACGTGTGGGTCGGCCGGGACACCGGCGGTCAGCCGGATCCGGCCACTGTGCTGCTGCGGCGGGCGGGCGCTCTGCTGCTCGGAGGTACGCGGGCCGAGGTGCTGCTGACGCACGACCGCGCAGGACGGCCGGTCGTCCGGGTGGACGCGGCGACCGGGTCGGTCGAGCTGGCGGTCAGCGTGAGCCGCACCGCCGGGCTGGTGGTGGTGGCCGCCCGCCGGGCCGGTGCGGTCGGGGTGGACGTGGAACGTGTCCGCCCGCTGCCGGCGCTCGCGCTGGCCCGCCGCTGGTTCGCTCCCGCCGAGCTGGCCTGGTTGGGCGATCGGCCCGAGGCTTGCCGGACGGTGGACTTCCTGCGGCTGTGGACCGCGAAGGAGGCGGTCGGCAAGGCGCTCGGGCAGGGGTTGCGCGGTGGCGGGCTGCGCCGGCCGATGCCGCCGCCGGGGCTGCCGCTGCGGCCGGTACCCGGCGTCGATGCCCTGCGGGTCGGTCACCCGCAGCTGAACGGGGGCCTCGTCCTGGCCGTCGCCGCGCACGCGAGCACGACTGTCGACGTCGAGGTGGTGCAGCGGCCCGGTCACGGGGTGACCGCCGAGCGCAGCGCGTCGGTCGAGCGGACCAGCTTGCCGGTGGTGGTACGCGGCAACTGGTCGAGCAGGTGCAGCGCCCGGGGTCGTTTGTAGCCGGCCAACCGTTCGGCGAGGAGCTTGTCGAGTGTCTCCTCCGACAGCGGGCCGTCGGGTTGAACGTACGCGGTGATGCCGTCGTCCCAGACCACCACCGCCGCGGCCACCCCGGTCAGCTCGGCGACGGTGGCCTCCACCTCGGTCAGGTCGACCTTCATCCCGCCGACGGAGACCTGCGAGTCGAGTCGTCCGCGTACCGTGACCAGGCCGGTGTCCTCGTCGACGGTGCCGGCGTCGCGGGTGTGCAGCCAGCCGTCGGACCACCGGGTCGGGTCACTCGACCCGACGTACGGCGACGCCGGGCAGGACACCCACAGCTCGCCGCCGGACTCGCGGACCTCGATGCCGGGGGCCGGGGCGATCGACGGCCGGTGCGCCCCGTGCAGGTCGGTGCCGATCACGCCGACCTCGGTCATCCCGTACATGTTGCCCAGGGGCACCCCGTACCTGTCGGTGAACGCCCGGACGACCGCGGCCGGCACCAGCTCGCCTCCGGTGGTCATCCGCCGCAGCTGGGGCAGTGGACCGGCCGGCCGGGTGGAGGCGAGGAGTCCGATGTGGAACGGCACGCCCAGCACGGTGGCCGGTGTGGTGTCAGCGCTGATCGCGGCCAGCACCGCGTCGCCGCTGAGCCGCTCCGGCGGAACCAGCGTGACCCCGGCGTGCAGCCCGTAGAGCAGGCCGCCGACCAGGCCGAGCACGTGCACCATCGAGGGCAGCAGGATGATCCGCTCGCCGGGCAGCGCCACCCCGTCGATCCGGGTGTAGCGGTGCACCTCGGCGACGAGGTCGGCTGCGGTGCGACCGATCACCTTGGACGGGCCGGTGGAGCCGGAGCTGAGCTGGATCACGGCGTGGCCGCTGACCGCCGGACGGTCGGCGTACCGGGTGACGCCCTCGGTGACGTCGACGAAGATCTTCAGCGCGCCGCCACCGCTGCTCACCGGGGCGACCACCACCTGCGGGGTCAACCGGCGCAGCGCGCGGTCCACCTCGTGGTCGGTGAGCCGGTGGTCGAGCAGGATCGCCTGCCCGCCGGCGCGCCAGGTGGCCAGCAGGTTCACCACGTACGCCAGTGACGGTGGCAACCGCAGCGCGGCGGCGCCGCCGGGGCGCAGTCCGGCGGCGGTCAGCCGGGTCTGCGCGGCGGTGACCAGCCGGTGCAGGGTGGACCTGTCGATGGGCTCGGGCAGACGGAGACAAACGTCGGTCGGGTGACCGGCGAGCAGGACGTCGTCCACCCAGCCGGGGTCTGTCGCCGTAAGATCTTCTGCCGTCACTGCCGTTCACCGCCCAGCATGAAAGAGGGCGAATCCGCCCATCACGTACGCTTGTCGGGGTGCTGCGGGGAACCATACGACGCCCACAGGGCCATTGCTAGATGCGAATGGATGGATCAAAAGCAGCGGCCAGCCGGATTGCCGACAGCCCGTTCGTCGGACAGGATCGGGCGGGCGATTCGGCGCAGCGTCACCGAGACATGACGCCTCGTACAACCGTCGCGCGGCCCCACCCGGACGGCCGATGGCGACACACTCAGCGGGTGAGGCCGACGAGCGTGGCGAGTCGCGCCACGCTCGGCCGCCGCGCGGCCGCGGTGCGCGATCTCAGCGATGAGAGTACGAGCGCGGACCTCGTCGGGCGCGACGCTGTCGACCGGGTTGCCCGGTGGCAGCCGCCGATGGTGCAGTTCCGGACGTCGAAGCGCCGGACATGCCCCCTTTGCCGCGACGCCACGTGCAGGATCGCGGCGAGCGGGCGTCGATCATGGAGTTGTGGTGCCTACCTTCGTCCTGGTAAGAGGCGCTTTGTTGCCCACCACAACTCCATGATCGACGGAGCAGAAGCCCTTAGGGCAGGGCTGGGGTCTGGGCGTGGATGTGGAAGCGCAGCGAGCGGGCGTCGGTGAAGCACTCCCGCATCGGACGGACGAGGTCGCGGTGCTCCGGGCTGCGTTCCCAGTCCTCGAAGTCGGCCAGGCTCGCCCACTCGCTGGTGATCAGCCACTGCTCCGGGTCGGTCGACGACCGGCACACCTGGTCGACGAGGTGCCCCGGCACACCACCGGCGACCAGGTGCCGCACCTGCTCGTACGCGGCGAGGAACTGCTCGGTGCGCGGCACCGGCACCCGTACCAGGAAGACCACCCGGGCCCGCTTGTCGCTCATGACGCCTCTCCCCTCATCGGCGCGGCCCCGCGCAGGACCAGCGCGCTGTTGAACCCGTCGAAGCCCCGTGCGCAGACCAGCGCGAGCCGGCTGCGCGGTCGGCGGTGTTCCCGCAGGAAGTCCAGCTCGCAGCCCTCGGCCACCTCGTCCGGCCCGGCCGACGCGGGCAGCGTGTCGTTGGCGAAGGCGAGCAGCGCGGTGGCCACGTCCAACGCCGAACCACCCTGGTACGCCCGACCGGTGAGGGGTTTCTGCGTGGTCACCGGGGGCGGCCGGTCGGCGAACACCGCGCGCAGCGCCTCGGCCTCGCTGCGGTCGTAGCGGGGCACACCGAGTGCGTCGGGCAGCACCACGTCGATCCCCGCCGCGGCGACGCCGGCCCGGTCCAGGGCCAGGCGCATCGCCCGCGCGTACTGGGCGGTGTCACCGGAGCTGTCCGCCGTGGTGTGCGCGGCGTCGTGGGTGGAGCCCCACCCGCTCACCTCGCCGTAGACCCGGGCGCCCCGGGCCAGGGCGTGGCCCAACTCCTCCACCACGAACACCGCTCCCCCCTCGGCCGGCAGGTAACCGCTGGCGGTGGCGTCGAACGGTCGGTACGCCCGCTCGGGGTCGGCGACGTCGCTGAGCAACCCCGACCGCAGTTGGCAGGCGAGCGCGTACGGGCTGAGCGGGCACTCGGTGGCCCCGGCGATCACGACCGGGGTGCCTCGGCGCACCGCGCGGGCGGCGTGCGCCAGGCTGTCCAACCCGCCGGCCGACTCCGCGACCAGCACCCCGCTCGGGCCCTTGAACTGGTGGTGGATGGAGAGCTGTCCGACGCTTGCGGCGTAGAACCAGGCGATCGACTGGTACGCCCCGACCGTGCGCGACGTGCCTCCCCACAGGCGTTGCAGCTCCCGCTGCCCGAACAGGTTGCCCCCGGACGAGCTGGCCAGGGCGACCGCGTAGCCGTACGGGTCGGGGGCCCGCTCGGGCAGGCCCGCGTCGGTCAACGCCAGCCGGGTGGCGGCGAAGCCGAGGTGCGTCCACCTGTCGGTCTGCACCAGTTGTCGACTGTCGGCGTAGGAGTCGGGGGTGAAGCCGGGCACCTCCCCACCGAAGCGGGTCGGATAGCCGGACGGGTCGAACAACGTGATCGGCCCGGTCCGGCGGGTGCCGTCGAGGACGGTGCGCCAGTGCGCGTCCGCGCCGATGCCGCTCGGCGCGACCACCCCGATGCCGGTCACCACCGCGCGGGCGACCCCGGCGTTCACGCCAGCACTCCGCCGAGCATCCGACGGAAGACCATCGCCGACTGGAAGCCACCGAACCCGCTGCCCACCGAGAGGGCGACGTCCACCGGGACCTCCCGCGCCTCGTTGGGTACGTAGTCCAGGTCGCACTCCGGGTCCCGGGTGCTCCAGTTCGCCGTCGGCGGCACCACGCCGAACTCGATGGCGAGGGCGCAGGCGGCCATCTCGATCGACCCGATCGCGCCGAGCGAGTGCCCGACCATCGACTTGATCGAGCTGATCGGCACCCGGTACGCGGCCTGGCCCAGTGCCCGCTTGAACGCGGCCGTCTCGTGCCTGTCGTTCTGCCTCGTGCCCGAGCCGTGCGCGCTGATGTAGGAGACCTGCTCGGGCAGGATCCGGCCCTGCTTGAGCGCGTCGGTGACGGCGAGGCTCATCTCCAGTCCGTCCGGTCGCAGACCGGTCATGTGGAAGCCGTTGCTGCGGCTGGCGTAGCCGGCCACCTCGCAGTAGATGTGCGCCCCGCGCCGCCGGGCGTGCCCGGCCTCCTCCAACACCAGCACCGCCCCGCCCTCGGCCAGCACGAACCCGTGCCGGTCGGCGTCGAACGGGCGGGAGGCGTGCGCCGGGTCGTCGTTGTCCGGGCTGGTCGCCTTGATCGCGTCGAACGAGGCGACAGTGACAGGTGAGATCGGCGAGTCGGCCGCGCCGGCAAGCATCACGTCCGCCTCACCGTCCACGATCATCTGGTGGGCGTACCCGATGGCGTCGATGCCGGAGGTGCAGCCGGTGGAGACCACCTGCGCCGGGCCGTGCAACCCGTGCCGGCAGGCCACGTCCGCCGCGAGGCTGCTGGGCACCAGCGCCTGATAGAGGTACGGGCCACCGCGCGCCGCGTCCACGAGCCAACGCCGGCCGTGCTCGCTCACCGTGACGTACTCCTGCTCCAACGCCATGGTGCCGCCGACCGCCGTGCCCAGCACCACTCCGGCCCGGTCCCGTTCCGCGTCGGTGAGCACCAGTTGGGCGTCGGCCACCGCCTCGGCGGAGCAGGCCAGCGCGAACTGCACGTACCTGTCGGCCCGGCGCCGCTCGGCCTCGCTGAGGCCCGCCGCGACCGGGTCGAAGTCGCACTCCGCCGCGATCTGCGAACGGAACGCGGACGGGTCGAAGGAGCTGATCCGCCGGGTGGCGGTCCGCCCCTCGGTGATGGTCTTCCAGAAGCGGTCCCGGCTGGCGCCGCCCGGGGCGACCACCCCGACCCCGGTCACCACCGTGCGGCGCCCGGTCATGGTGCCTCCACCAACTCGGTGTCGACGTGCCCCAGCTCGGGTCGGGGTGCGAGCGGGCCCAGGTGGAAGACCACCTCGGCCGGTTCGACACCGGTGTTGCGCAGTCGGTGCCGCACGTTGACCGGCACGAACAGGCCCTCGCCGGCGGCCAGCAGCGTCCGCTGGTCGTCCAGGTCGACGGTGATCGCGCCCCGCACCAGGTACAGGAACTCCTCGCTGTACGGGTGGTAGTGCTCGGCGATCCGCTCCCCCGGCTCGAGCGTGGCCACCCCGAGGAAGCCCGAGGTGCTGCCGACGGTGCGGGGGCCGAGCAGCACCCGCAGCTCACCGCCGCGACGGCGGTCGGCGGGTACGTCCCGGGCGGCGATCGGGCGGGTGCTCAGGTCACTCATCGTCGGCTCCCGTCGGCGCGTGACCGGCGGCCGGGGCGCCCTGGTCGGCGCGCTGCCAGGCGATCCGTTCCAGCCGGTCCTTGATCACCGCGAGTTGGATCACGCTGTTGGTGTTGATCCGCTCGGTCATCGCGGCGTTGTCGACGGGCGCCGTCGGTTTCATCGCGAAGTCCTGCGTCCAGGTCATCCGGGTGCCACCGGCCTCCTCGGTGTAGCGCCAGTGGATGCGCATGTACTCGAACGGCCCGGTCTCCACCCGGTGTGCCCGCACCTGCCCGCTCACCGGGTCGGCGGTGCGCTCGCTGACCCAACTCCAGGACACCCCGTTCTCGTCGGGGTACATGGTGAGCCGGAACCGCACGGTGTGTCCCTCACGGTGCAGGATCTCCACCACGGCGTACTCGGTGAACAGCTCGGTCCAGTTCGCCACGTCGTTGGTGACCTCCCAGACCAGGCCCAGCGGCGCGTCGATGACGATGCTGTTCTCGGTGTGTCCGGGCGGGTCGACGCGGCGGGCGACCAGATCGGCCACCGCCGGGATGCTCAACTGCCCGGCCTGCTCGGGGATGCTCACCTGCCAGCGGTCGGCGACGACCGCGGAGAGTTCCAGCAGGGCGAGCGAGTCCATGCCCAGTTCCTCCAGCGACGCGGCGGGCGCCCGGGCCGCGGCGTCGGCATCCAGTCCGCAGTGCGCCACCAGGATGTCGGTGATCTCGGCGGTCATCGGGCGACCATGGGTGACGGTCATCGGGTCCTCCTGTGGGTTGCGTCGGGATCTGCGGCGGGCGCGGTGCGCGGTGCGGGAGTGGCGGCCGGGCCCTGGGCGGGCGCGGCGAGCAGACGGTCGACCAGGCCGGTGGTGTAGCGGCCCTTACGGAAGGCGGCGTCGTCGAGCACCCGCCGGACGAACGGGATGGTGGTGTGCACGCCCGGACCGGCGATGTCGAACTCGTCCAGGGCGCGTTCCAGCCGGTTGAGGGCCAGTTCCCGGTCGGGCGCCCAGACGATCAGCTTGGCCAGCAGCGAGTCGTACCAGGGGCCGATCAGGTAGCCGGCGCTGGCGTGGGTGTCCACTCGGGTGAACGGGCCGCCGGGTGGGGTGAACCGCTCCAACCGGCCGGGGGTGGGGGCGAAGCCGCGTCCGGGGTCCTCGCTGTTGACCCGGCACTCGACCGCGACGCCGTGCAGGCGGATCTCCTCCTGCCGCCAGCGCAGCGGCACCCCGGCGGCGATGTGCAGTTGCTCGTGCACCAGGTCGATCCCGGTGACCATCTCGGTGACCGGGTGTTCCACCTGGATCCGGCAGTTGATCTCCAGGAAGTGGAACTTCTCCTCGGCGTCGACAAGGAACTCCAGCGTGCCGGCACCGACGAAACCGACCTCGAGCGCACCGTGCAGGGCGGTCTCGGCGATGGTGTCGAGAACGGCCGCGGGCAGCGCCGGGGCGGGCGCCTCCTCGACCAGTTTCTGGTGCCGGCGTTGCACCGAGCAGTCCCGGGTGCCCAGGTGCACCCCGTTCCCCTGGGCGTCACAGAGCACCTGCACCTCGACGTGCCGCGCCTCGGTCAGGTAGCGCTCGACGTACACCCGGTCGTCGCCGAAGGCGGCCTGCGCGGCGGCCCGGGTACGGGTGTACGCCCGGCGCAGCTCACCCGGGGTGTGCACCACGGTCATCCCGCGACCCCCACCCCCGGCCGCGGCCTTCACGATCACCGGGTAGCCGACAGCCTCGGCCACCTCGGCCGCCGCGGCGGCGGTCGGCACCGGCGCGACACTGCCCGGCGACAGCGGCAGACCGGCGCGGCTCATCAGTGCCCGTGCCGACGACTTGTCGGCAAGCGCGGCCATCACCGCCGGTGGTGGGCCGATGAACGTCAGACCGTTGTCGGCGCAGATCTCGGCGAAGTCGGCGTCCTCGGAGAGGAAGCCGTAGCCCGGGTGCACGGCCTGCGCGCCCACCTGCCGTGCCGCCTCCACGATGGCGGCGGCGTTGAGGTAACTGCGCCGGCTCGACGCGGGCCCGATCCGCACGGCCTGGTCGGCGAGGCGGACCGCCGCCGAGTCGGCGTCGGCGGCGGAGTAGACCACCGCCGTGCGCACACCCAACTCCTTGCAGGCGCGCAGCACCCGCAACGCGATCTCACCCCGGTTGGCGATCAGCACGGTCTCGAACATGGTCACCCACCCCGCGCCGTCACGCCGGGTCCAGCTCGACGAGCGGCTGGTCGTACTCGACCGGCTGGCCGTCCTCGACGAGGATCGCGGCCACCCGCCCGGCCCGGTCGGCGGTCACCTCGTTCATCAACTTCATCGCCTCGACGATGGCGACCGGCTGCCCCGGGCGAACCAGGTCGCCCACGGCGACGAACGGCCGCGCGCCGGGCTCCGGCGCCCGGTAGAAGGTGCCGACGATCGGTGCCCGCACGGCGGCGCGCCCGGGCACCGACGGCCGGATCACCGCAGGTGGGGCACCCGGTGCCGGCACGACCGCCGGTGCCGCCTCGACCCGTGGCATGGGAACGTCCGGTCGAGTCACGTCCTCGGGGTGCCACTCGACCTCCAGCACCGCCGGCCCGCTCCGCAGCCGGATCCGGCGTACCGGCCCCGCCAGCTCGGCGATCAGGTGCTGTGCCTGCCGGCGCAGCCCGGCCAGTGCCTCTTCGCCGCCCAACCCGACGCCGTCGGGCTCCATGCCGCCCGTCCCGACGCCGTCGGACGCCTCGACCGTCGGTGCCACCCTGACGCCGTCGGACGCCTCGACTGTCGACACCGTCCCGTCGCCGGCGGTCATCGCAGGCCCGCCCGGGCGCCGCTGCGGTTCGCGCCGAACCGTCGGAAGCGTTGCCGGCGCAGGCGGACCAGCATGGCGGGTGGCACGTCCAGCAGCGGCAGGAGGTTGTCCAGCAGTGCCGCGCGCAGCCGGTGGGCGGTCTCCGCCGGGTCGTCGTGCGCGGCGCTCGACGGCTCCGGGACGACCTCGTCGACCACGCCGAGTCGACACAGGTCGGGCGCGGTCAGTCGCAACGCGCGGGCGGCCTGGGGTGCCGCGGAACGGTCCGGCCAGAGGATCGCCGCACACCCCTCGGGGCTGATCACCGAGTAGACGGCGTTCTCCAGCATCAGCACGCGGTCGGCCACCGCCAGCGCCAACGCACCACCGCTGCCGCCCTCCCCGGTGATCACCGCGAGCACGGGGGTGGGCAGCACGGTGAGGGTGAGGATGTTCTCGGCGATGGCCGCGGCCTGGCCCTGCTCCTCGGCGCTCACCCCGGGGTCCGCGCCGGGGGTGTCCACGAGGGTGACCACGGGCAGGCCGAGCCGGGCCGCGAGGCGCATCAGTCGCAGCGCCTTGCGGTGCCCGGCCGGGCTGGCCATGCCGAAGTTGCGGGCGACCAACTCGGCGGTGGTGTGCCCCTTCTGGTGGCCGATGACCATCACGTGCCGCCCGGCCAACCGCGCCACCCCGCCCACGATGGCCGGGCAGTCCGCGCCGAGACGGTCACCGTGCAGCTCCACGAACCCGTCGAAGACGGAGTCCAGGTAGTCGAGCGTGGTCGGTCGCCCCGGGTGCCGGGCCATCCGGACGGTGTCCCACGCGTCGCGTACCGCCGGGGTGTCGCCCACGGCCGGGCCGACCACCGGGCCCGCCGGCCGCGTCACTGCCGCCTCGTCGGCGACGAAGCGGTCGCGACGCGATGCCGGCTCCTGCCGGGGTACGGGAGGACGCGCCGGACGGCCGGCACGGGTCGCGGCGAGCAGCGCCATCAGCCGTGCGCGCAGCGACCGGCGCTGCACCACCATGTCGACCTGCCCGTGTCGGAGCAGGAAGTCGGCGGTCTGGAAACCCTCCGGCAGTGCCCGTCCGGTGATCTGCCGGATCACCCGGGGGCCGGCGAAGCCCATCCGCGCGCCGCTCTCGGCGAGCACCAGATCGGTGTTGGTGGCGAACGAGGCGGCCACCCCGCCGTAGGTCGGGTCGGTGAGGACGCTCACGGTGAGCAGCCCGGCCTCGCGCAGCGCGGCGATGGCCTGGCTGACGGTCGCCATCTGCATCAACGACAGCACGCCCTCCTGCATCCGTGCCCCGCCGGAGGCGGTGATCAGGATGAGCGGGGTGCGGTCGTCGAGCGCCCGTTCGGCCGCCCGGGTGATCGACTCGCCCACCGCGCAGCCCAGGCTGCCGCCGAGAAAGCGGAAGTCCATCACCGCCAGGGCCGCCGGGTGCCCACCGATGGTGGCGGTGGCGCAGACGACCGCCTCGGCCAGGCCGGTGCTGGCCCGCGCGCCGGTGAGCCGGTGCGGGTACGGCAGCACGTCGACGAAGTCGAGCGGATCCGCCTCCGGCAGCCGGTCGGGCAGCGGACACAGCGAACCCGGGTCGACCAGTTGGCGCAGGCGTTCCGGCGCGCCGAGGCGGGCATGTTCCCCGCACTCCGGACAGACGTCGAGGTTGCGGCGCAACCGTTTGCGGTAGAGCAGACTGGCGCAGCCGGCGCAGCGCGACCAGAGCTGCTCTTCGCGCGGCGCGGTGGCTGTCACGACCGCCGCCCGGTGTCCGGGGCGTCGAACCGGTAGAAGCACCGCGCCATGGCGTCCCGCGGCGAGCGCCAGGTCGACAGGTACGGCGACACGTACGGGCGCAGGCGGTCACTGACCCGGATGAACTCGGGGTGGTCACGGGCGGCCTCCACCGCCCCCTCGGCCGGCTGTGCGGTTTCGAGCAGGTGCACATAGAGGTCGTGCAGTCGGTACAGCGAGCGGTGCCGGACACCGACCAGGCGCGGCAGCTCCGTCGAGTCCGACTCGGCGAAGATCTCGGCGACCCGCTCCTCGGCGGTCGGATCCACCTTCGCGACGATCAGTGATCGCTCCATACTGGGCCTCCCCCACGGCGTCCGGTCGACGACGGGTGGACCCCGGACGCGCCTGACGACTCCGGCCACGATGCGCCGATCCACGTCACGACGGCGTCACCACGACGGGCTGACCAGCGACGCATTGCGGTGACGCTGCGTTGACGCAACCTGTGTATCAGCTATGCGTCCGGCGCACTCACCGCGCTAACGTTTACCCAGTTCAGAACCGATCTCGGGTTGACTGTCACTGATAGAAGGTCCATGCTGACGTTGACGCAACGTGACCGTAATTGATAATCTTCAGCGTGGTCAGCCCGGCGGCCTCAGCGGGCGGGGCCGCGCCCGGCCACGCCACCATCGGCGGCGTCGACAGTGGCGTCGCGGGCAACCGATCCGGGACACAGCAGATGTCGGGACGAGCGTTCCGCAGGGGGTGCCGCCGTGGCCGCTGATCCGTCCGTGCCGACCGCCGGGGACCCGCCCGAGGAGGGCGTGTCACTCCATCTGCTCGGGGGCTTCCGGCTCCTCCGCGAGGCGGTGCCGGTCGTGGTGCCGCGGGGGCTGCAACGGGTGATCGCGCTGATCGGGCTCCGCCCCGGCGCCACCCGCAGCCAGCTCGCCGGCCTGCTCTGGCCCGACGCGTCGGAGGAGCGGGCGCTGTCCTCCCTGCGCACCGCCCTGTGGCGACTCCGACAGGATCCGTGCTGCCCGATGACCGTGGCCAGCGACACCGTACGCCTCGGCCCGGCGGTCCGGCTCGACGTGGACGACCTGGTCGGCACCGCGGCCCGGGTCCGCGACGGCGACGACCCACGCACCGCGGCCGGAGCGCTCGCCGCCGGGCGGCACGACCTCCTCCCCGGCTGGTACGACGACTGGGTGCTGCTGGACCGGGAGCGCCTGCGCCAACTCCGCCTGCACATGCTGGAACAGGTGGCCGGGCACCACCTGGCCGCGGGCCGGCACGGCGAGGCCCTCGAAGCCGCGCTGGAGGCGATGGCCGCCGAGCCGTTACGGGAGACACCACACCGACTGGTGGTCCGCATCCACCTGGCCGAGGGCAACGCCTTCGAGGCCGTGCACGCCTTCTACGTCTACCGGGACCTGCTGCGCCGTGAGCTGCGCCTGGAGCCGAGCCCCGCCATGAGCGCCCTGCTCGACGACACGCTCGCCCCGATCCGCCAGGCCAGCCGCGACGCCATCACCGATGGCAGGTCACCGGCCGGCCGGCGTACGTGACGCGCCACCCGTCACCGACCGCTCAACGCACGTGACGGTGACGTGACAGGCACTGCGGCACGGTGGGCGGCACAGAGCACGTGGCACCGACCCCCGTGGGTCGGGCAGGCCACCGGCGGAAGGGGTCCCATGAGTCGTCTACTGATCGTCAGCCGGATCATCCCGGGAGCGGAGGGGCGAGTCGCGCAGATCTTCGCCGAATCCGACGCCACCGAACTGCCCAGCCTGACCGGCGTCACGCACCGGTCCCTGTACTGCCTCCACGACCTGTGCGTACACCTGCTGGAGACCTCGGACGACGTCGACCCGGATGCGCTCGCGGCGGCCCGCAACCACCCGCTCTTCCGACAGGTCAACGAGCGACTCTCCGCGCACACCTCGCCGTACCTTCCGACCTGGCGCTCCCCCCGGGACGCGATCGCCGGCTGCTTCTACCGCTGGGACGCCACCGCCGCGCCCGCAGCCAGCCCGGACAGCGCCGCCGCGCCTACGGCGGACCCCGCCGATACCACCGCGCCCGCTGCGCGCCAGGCCAGCACCGAGGCGCCCGCCGCGCACCCGGCCGGTTGACATGTCCGCCGCGCCGCCGCACGTCCTGATCATCGGCGCGGGCACGGGCGGGTTGTGCCTGGCGCACGGCCTGCGCCGCGCCGGGATCAGCGTCGCCGTCTACGAACGGCACCGCGACCGCGCCGAAGGTCTGCTCGGCTACCGGGTCGGCATCGGCCCCACCGGTAGCCGGGCGCTCCGGGAGTGCCTACCCCCGGAACTGTTCGCCACCTTCCTCGCCACCTGCGCCCGACCGCCGCACTACTTCAACGTCGTCACCCAGGGGCTCCGCCAGACCGCGTCGTTCGCGCTCCGGCCGAGCGCCGACCCGGTACGCACCGAACACTCGGTGGCCCGGATGGTGCTACGCCAGGTACTGCTGACCGGCCTGGAGGACGTGGTGCACTTCGACAAGACCTTCACCCGGTACGAGCAGCGTGACGACGGCACCGTCACCGCGCACTTCGCCGACGGCACCACCGCCACCGGCGACCTGCTGGTGGCGGCCGACGGCACCCATTCCGCCGTACGTCGCCAGTACCTGCCGCACGCCGTCACCCGCGACGCCGGAACGATCAACATCGCCACCCGGATCCCGCTGACCCCGCACACCCGGGGTCTCATTCCGGAGCGGGTCCAGCAGGGCATCTCGTTGATCTTCGGCGTCGGCGGGATGATGGGCGTGCTGCACGTGATGGAGTTCAAGTGGGACGCCGAACGGGCGATCAAGCCGGGCGTCAGCGAGGCCGATGCCGCCCTGCTCCGAGAGTGGCCCGGCCTGACCCACGACACCACCACCGACAACATCAACCTGATCATCTGGAGTGCGGCAAACCGGTTCCCGGCCGACATCATGCAACGCCGCGGCGAGGATCTCGTGCACATAGCGCTGGACCTCACCTCGAACTGGCACCCGCACCTGCGGGAGTTGCTCGCCCACGCGGACCCGGCCAGCGCCCTACCGATCAAAGTGTCCACGTCCGAGCCGGTGCCGCCCTGGAAGAGCAGCACCGTCACCATGCTCGGCGACGCCATCCACACCATGACCCCCGGTCGTGGCGTGGGCGCGAACACCGCGCTACGCGACGCGCGTCTGCTCTGCGAACAGCTTCGCCGCGCCACCGCCGGCGACAAGACGCTACTCCAGGCGGTCGCCGACTACGAGGCCGTGATGGCGCCGTACGGCTTCGCGCGGGTCGCCGAATCGTTGAACCGCAGCGGCACCAACGGCGAGGACCGGATGTACCGGCCGGTGGTGGGCCGGCTCGCGCTGCTCGGCGCGCGTGGCTACTTCGGGGTGACCAGCCGCGTACCACCGCTTCGTCGCCGGTTCGTCGACGACTTCCACACCTACGAGGGCGACCAGGACTGAAGCCCGCATCGCCCGACCCGGGCTCGGCGTTCCGCGCCGGGCCCGGGTCGCGTCGTCTCCGTGCCCGGCTCTGGTCGGTACCTGGCCCCTTCACCCCGGCCGTTGGTCTCATTCGCGTCCGGCGTCTCGCGCCGGGTCCCGGTGTCGCTGGGTCCCGGTCTCGTCGGTCCGGACCTGGGTGCGATTGGGCGACGCTGCGTCACTCCACAGGCACCGGCTGAGGTGGTCGTCCCACCTGCAACGCTGACGGCCGATCCTGCCTGTCGTCGGCAATACGCGTGTGCAAAGCTGCGGCGAGTTTTTCTCGTGACTTTTCCAACGAGCTGAGAGGGAGGTTCGCCGTGGCGTGGTCTTTCGGACACTCGCTGATAGTGGTACTGGCACTGGTGCTGGGCCTGGCCGCCGGGTGGCTGCTGCGCGGCCGGCGGGGCGTACAGGGTAATTCGATTGTGGATGGTGACCCCGTCGCCGGCCTGGCCGTGATCTCCACGCCCACGCCGGCCGCCACCACCGACGAGGCCCGGCCCGCGGCCGCCGTCGACCCGGCGCCCACCGCTGTCGCCGACGAGCCGGTACCTGTCGACACGGTCAGCGCGCCGGCCGCGACGACCGAACCGGACGGTCCCACCCCGGTGCCCGTGCCGGCGGACGCCCCGAGCACCGTCGACCCGGGCGACATGGCACTGACCGAGGACCCGCCGCCCGTACCGGCCGCCGAGCAGTCCGACACTACCGACCTGCGGCCCGAGCCGACTGCGGGATCGGCCGCCGAACCGCTCACGGTCGACGAGCAGCCCACCCCGGCGGCCGTGGTCGCTCCCCGCCAGCCCGCAGACGACCTCCCGCCCGTCGACACGACGCCGGCCGAGGATGCGCCGCTCGCGGCCACTGCGGACGACGATGCGCAGACCACGGCGACGACTGTCGCCCGGACGTCGGCAGAGGCTCCGGACGATCCGTCGGTTGCCGACTCGGTGCACACCGACTCCGTGCAGGCCGAGTCGGCGGAGGCCGAGTCGGCGGAGGCCGAGCCGGTGCACGCCGCATCGGTGCAGGCCGAGTCGGTGCAGGCCGAGTCGGTGCACACCGACTCCGTGCACGCCGCGTCGGCGGATGCCGCATCGGTGCAGGCCGAGTCGGTGGATGCCGCCGAGGAGGCCGAGCGGTCGGCGGTGGCGACGCCTCCGGTCCGGCCGACCGCCGCCGCGACCCCTCCGGTCCGTTCGGCTGCCGACGCGGCGATCAGCAGCGTCGACGCCGACCCGACGGGCCCGGCCGACGACTTCCGCCGGATCCAGGGAATCGGCCCGAAGATGGCGGCGGCCTTGCAGGACGCCGGGGTGCGCACGTACGGCCAGCTCGGCGAGTTGGACGAGCCGGCACTGCGCGACCTCATCCGGGCCGCCGGCCTGCGTGCCGCGCCTGGCCTGGCCAGTTGGCCGCAGCAGGCCCGCGTGCTCGCCGGCGCCGGCGACGAGATGGCCGCGGTGCTGCCGAACGGCAACCAGGCCTGACCGCCTACATTCGAGCCCCCGGTAGCCGTCCCTCGCGACGGCGCGCCGGGGGCTCGGCCGTACCTACCGAGAAACCCGCCTACGCCGGCCGCCCCCGATGATCGACTCGGCTTGCAGGAAACCGCGCCATCCACTTGCCCCGGACACCCCGACATCCAGAAACCCGAGTCGACCACCGCACCGAGCGGCCCGTACACCCGCCCCACGGTCGTGCTCGATCCTGGAAGTAGTGGTGTCGAGCGCGGCTGACGCCACTACATCCATGATGTAGTGCGATCTTGCCGGCAGGCGGCCAGGCGAGCGGGTGGCGGCACCCGCGCAACTACGCCCCAGGGCAGCACGGCCACCCCGAGCAGCACGGCCACCCCGAGCAGCACGGCCACCCGGAACCGGCGCGTCGGGGGCGCGCAGCCTCAGGCGCGCAGCCTCGCTGCGAGGTCGCCGATCGATGCCATTGCGTACCGCTGCATTCCTGGGCCGAAGGTGATGCGTGTCGCGCCCTGCCGGCCCAGTTCGGCCACGGACTCCCGGTCGGGCTGGGCGGCCATGTTGATCGGGCCGGAGATGCCCTCGCGCAGCTGCGGGAGCACCTGCGGCGGCGCCAGGATCGGGTAGACGCAGTCGGCGCCGGCCGCCACGTAGCGGCGGGCGCGTTCGATCGCCTCGGCCGGGTCACCCGTGCCGACCAGGAACGTGTCGACACGCGCGTTGATGAAGAGGGCGTCACCCGCTTCGGCGCGTACCTCGGCCAGCCAGTCGGCGTGCCGGCGGGGGTCCTTGAGGGTGGCGTGCCCGTCCGAGTCTTCCAGGTTGCAGCCGACGGCACCGGCCTCCAACAGCCGTGCGACCAGCTCGCGAGGGGTCAGGCCGTACCCGCCTTCGACGTCGGCGGATACCGGAACGGACACGGCGCGGACGATGCGCGCAACCGCCGCGAACATCTCGTCGGGCGGGGTCGCGCCGTCCTCGTAGCCGAGGGAGGCGGCGACGCCCGCGCTCGGGGTCGCCAGCGCCGGGTATCCGGCGTCGGCAAGCATCCGCGCGCTGGCCGCGTCCCAGGGGCCTGGCAGGACGAGCGGGTCGCCGGCGGCACGGGCGTGGTGCAGGGCACGGAAGGTGGAGGCGGTCATCGTTCGGGTCTCCCGGAGGTGGAACCCGCCCGTCGGCGGCGAGCAGCGTTTATTTGATCTTGCGGGTCGAGCGGACCACGATGCTCTCGTACTCCGGGTGCTTGACCAGCCAGTCGGCGAGGAACGGGCAGATCGGCACGACGGTGCGGCCCTTGCTCCGCGCGTCGTCCATGACAGCTCGCGCCAGCGTCGAACCGAGGCCCCTGCCCTCGTACGCCGGATCGACCTCGGTGTGCGTGTAGGCGATGATCGAACCGGTCAGCTGGTAGGTGACGAACCCGGCGACCACGCCCGCCTCGTCGCGCGCCTCGAAACGCTCCCGCGCCGACGCGTCTGTCACGGTGAACTGCACCCGACCATCCAACCACCCGACCCGGCGGCGCTCCCCGCGAGGCCGGTGGGGAGGTGATTCCGCGCATTGTCGGGACCGAAACGGGAAACGCAACACCGCCAGGCGCCACAGCACACGACACCGCCGGTCACATCGTGGGAGGAGACCCGCCAGCATGACGGATCCGGCAACGGACGGCGGCTTCGCCGTCGTCGAGATGTTCACGTCCCAGGGCTGCAACAGTTGTCCTCCGGCGGAGGAGTTGCTGAGCGAGATCGAACGCGACGCACGGGAGCGGGGACAGAACGTCTTCGCCCTCGGGTTCCACGTCGACTACTGGGACGACCTGGGGTGGCCCGACCAGTTCGCCGACGCGGCGTACACCGCGCGGCAGGAGACGTACGCCCGCGCGTTGGGCACCAGAGGTCTGTACACCCCGCAGATGGTCGTCAACGGGACCGTCGAGTTCGTCGGCTCCGATCGCCGACGGGCGGCCGGCGCGATCATGTCCGCCATGGCCTCGACCGCCACCACACCGCTGGCGCTCTCCATCGCCGACCTCGCCGACGACCGGGTGATGGTGGACTACCGGACCGAACAGCCGCCCCCGGGCTCGGTGGTGCACGTGGCGGTCGTGGAGCGGGACCTGACCAGCGAGATCGCCCGGGGGGAGAACGCCGGTCGGACGCTGCGGCAGGACAACGTGGTGCGGGCGTTCCGGTCGGTGGCCCTGGCCGCCGAGCGGGGGCAGGTGGAGCTGGCGACACCACCCGGTCTCGATCCGGGCCGCGCCAGCGTGGTCGGCTATGTCCAGGAGAACGGTGATCGGGCCATCGTCGGCGCCACCGCGGTCGAGCTGTCCAGCGCGTAATCTCGGCGTATGCGGATGGCGCGCGGTGCGAGGGGGTTCGGTGGCTGACGCGGACGACGTACGCCGGGTGGCGCTGGCCCTGCCGCACACGGTGGAGATTCCCAGTGACGGCTTCGACTTCCGGGTGGCCGACAAGGGTTTCGTCTGGTCCTACCCGGAGCGGGTGCCGGGCAAGCCGCGGGTGATCCGGCTCGACATCGCGGTGTTGTTCGTCGGCGACGAGGCCGAGAAGCAGGCCCTTCTGCTCGGGGAGCCCGAGATCTTCTTCACCACTCCGGGCTACGACGGTCTGCCCCTGGTGTTGCTGCGCCTGGCCGCGGTCGACCTCGACCGGCTGACCGAGTTGGTGAGCGACGCGTGGCGGATGCGCGTGCCGGACGCGTTGCTGGGCGACCGTGCGGGCGCCGGCAAGTAGCGACATCAGCACGCAACGGGCCCGACACATTGACGGGGATCTCGGTGCTCCACTACCGTTGCCGAGAGAGCGCTCTCTCACCTGACCTTCCCCCCAATTCAGACGCATCGCGCTGGACCCGGCAAGGGCCGCACCCGGCGCGCGATGGAGGCACCATGAAACCTCCCGTCCCCCACCGCCGATGGGCCCTGGCCGCCGCCACCGCGCTGGCCCTGGTCGTCGGCGGTCTCGCCATCCCCGTCACCCCCGCCGCCGAAGCCGCACCCGTGGGCGCCGGCAGCTACACCACCACCCCGGTCGGCCCGCTCCCCAGCGGCTGCGGCGCGATGTCCAGCAACCCCCGGCAGTTCGCCACCGCCAACGCGCCAGCCGGGCCGATACCCACCAACGACTGGTGGTCCTCGCTGCTGTGGAAGCGCACCGACTGCTCCTTCAGCGAGCCGTTGCACGCCCACCCGATCTCGTACGACACCTTCGGCGACGGGCTCGGCTTCTCGGCCAACTCGACGCCCGCCATCAGCGGCACCGCCACCGGTGTCGGCGAGTACCACTACCCGTACGTGCAGGACATCCGGGTCGGCGTGGCCGGGCTCAGCGCACCCCTGGTGAAGGTCGACGGCTGGACGGACTGGACGGTCAGCCCGCACTGGAGCGACGGCACCCGCACCATGCGCGCGACGATCGGCCACGGTCTGCCCTTCGCGTACTTCCAGACCACCGGCGGGAACGCGCAGATCAGCACCGCCGGCACCCCCGACGTCTGGTCGAACAGTGGGGCCACCATCGGCTTCCGGGTCAACGGCCACGACTACGTCGGGTTCGCGCCGAGCGGCGCCAGCTGGACGGTGGCCTCCGGCCGGATCTCCTCCACCCTGGCCGGCCGCGGTTACTTCTCCGTCGCCCTCCTGCCGCCGACGTCGAGCACGGCCGAACGCGCCAGCCTGGCCGCCACCTACGGCCAGTACGCGCACGCCCACGTGACCGGCACCCAGGTTTCGTACGCGTACAACCCCGCGACCAGCGGCCTGACCACCACGTACGCGTTCACCACGACCGCCCGGGAGGGCAGCGCCACGCAGACCGTGGTCAGCCTCTACCCGCACCAGTGGAAGTCGCTGAGCGGCTCCACCGCGATCACGCCGACCTACCCGTCGGCGCGCGGGCGGATGAAGGTGCTCACCGGTGTCAACCAGTTCCGCACCGCCATGAAGTTCCAGGGCATCCTGCCCGAACTGCCGGCCGTCGGCGACGGCAGCGGTGGTGACCTGTCGACGCTCACCGGACACCTGGCCGCCACCCGCGCCAACCCGATGGACCAGCGCGGCAACGACACCTACTGGACCGGCAAGGGCCTCGGCCGGGCCGCGCGGATCGCCGAGATCGCCGACCAGGTCAACGACACCACTACCCGCGACAGCGCGCTGAACGCGATCCGAAGCACGCTCACCGACTGGTTCACCGCGTCCAGCGGCAAGACCAGTCGGGTCTTCTACTACGACAACAACTGGGGCACCCTGATCGGCTACCCCGCGTCGTACGGGTCCGACCAGGAGCTCAACGACCACCACTTCCACTACGGCTACTACATCGCCGCCGCCGCGACCCTGGCGAAGTTCGACCCGAGTTGGGCGGCCACCAGCCGCTACGGCGGCATGGTGGACCTGCTGATCCGGGACGCCAACAACTACCGCCGCGACGACACCCGCTTCCCGTACCTGCGGGACTTCGACATCTACGCCGGTCACGACTGGGCGTCCGGGCACGGCTCCTTCGGCTCGGGCAACAACCAGGAGTCCTCGTCGGAGGGGATGAACTTCGCGAGCGCCCTGATCCAGTGGGGGCAGACGACCGGTGACACGGCAGTCCGCGACGCGGGCGTCTTCCTGTACACCACGCAGGCCGCGGCCATCCAGGAGTACTGGTTCGACGTCAGCGACCAGAACTTCCCGAGCGCGTTCGGGCACTCGACGGTCGGCATGGTCTGGGGTGACGGTGGCGCGTACGCCACCTGGTTCAGCGGCGAGCCGGAGATGATCCAGGGCATCAACCTGCTTCCGGTCACCGGCGGGCACCTCTACCTCGGCAACAACCCGGCGTACGTGCGGACCAACTACGCCGAACTCGTCCGCAACAACGGCGGGCCGCCGACCGTGTGGCAGGACATCCTCTGGCAGTTCCAGGCCCTCGGTGACGCCGACGCGGCGTTGGCGAATCTGCGGGCGAACCCGGGCTACACGCCGGAGGAGGGCGAGAGCCGGGCGCACACGTTCCACTGGATCCGCAACCTCGCCGCCCTTGGCACCGTCGACACGTCGGTGACCGGCAACCATCCGCTGTCCGCGGTGTTCTCCCGCAACGGGGCCCGCACCTACGTGGCCTCGAACCCGACGGCTACGCCGATCACCGTCACGTTCTCCAACGGCACCACGCTCACCGTGGGAGCCGGCAAGACGGCCACCACCGGGGCGTACACCTGGAGTGGTGGCAACGCGGCCGGCGGCGTCCCTCCGACGACGCCCACCGATCCCCCGCCGACGACGACCCCGCCGACGACGACCCCGCCGCCGTCCACCGGCGGGCCGACCCGCTACCTGCTGCCCGGGGGCGGTCTGGGTGGCGCCGGTAGCGCGGCCACGACGACTGTCGCGGCGGCAAACGGAAACCACGATGGTACGCCGACAAACGCCCAGGTCTTCACGGCGACCGGCCTCAACCTCGCCTACTCGGGCGGGCAGACCGCGTTCGACCTGTTCGTGGACGCCGGGGCGGCGGTCGGCAACGGCGTGCAGGTGCGAATCTCCTACGACCTCACCGGCAACGGCAGTTGGGACCGGGTGGAGACGTCGCGCTACTTCGCCACCGATCCGGTGGCCGGCTACGAGCACTACACCCAGAGCGCCGGCCTGGCCTCGGCCACCGGCACGTTGGGCACGCTGAGCAACGGCACGGTCCGGGTGGAGGTCTGGTCGGCGATCGGCAACAACCCGAGCACGGTGGGCATCGGCAACCAGTCGGTGCTGCGACTTCCGTACTCCTGACCGATCCGTTCGTCGCGACACGACGTCGGCCGGTGTGCGGGACCAGGAACGGTCCCGCACACCGGCCGACGTGCTGTGGTCAGTCGGTCGGTGTCAGGAGGCGGTGCAGGTGGGCGTCATTCCGGTCCCGCTGCCCGTGCCCTGGAAGCCGAACTCGGCGACCTGGCCGGCGTTGAGCCGGCCGTTGTAGTCGACGTTGGCGAACCGCACCGTGCCGGTGGAGCCGCTGGCCGTCGCACTCCAGGTGCTGGTGACGCTGGCACCACTGGGCAGGGTGACGCTGACGTTCCACCCGTTGGTACCGGCGGAGCCGGCGGTCACCTTCACGTTTGCCACGAACCCACCGTTCCACGAGTTCAGCGACACCGACGCCGAGCATCCGCCGGTGGTCGGCGGCGGGGTGGTGGGCGGCGGGTCGGTGGGCGGGGGCGTCGTCGGTGGCGGGGTGGTGGGGGTGCCCGTGCCGGCGTTGAGAGCGTTCAGGACGTTCGTGTACGCGGCCTTCTTGTTGCCGTTGCAGTCGAACAGCAGCGCGTTGTCCGAGCCACGCCACGAGTCGCAGTCGCGCACGCCCCACACGGTGATGCCGGTGCAGCGCGAGACGTTCATGCAGGCCCGGGTGACCGCGCCGAAGATGTTGGCCTGGTTGCCGCCGGTCATCACGTCCAGCTCGGTGATCTGCACGTCCACGCCGAGGTCGGCGAAGCGCTGCAGGTTGGCCTGGTAG